>NZ_JVIQ01000051.1:0-31983 GCF_001072745.1 Streptococcus sp. 400_SSPC
CAACCACTGCGTCTTGCTCGATAATCCAAAGACAATTGAGAGGCTAGGACTTTTGTCCCAGCCCTTTTATGTTATGTTTCTTTAGTTCCCTGCTCCTAAAAATTGATCCACAAAGAAACTGAAGTAAGATTTTTCTCCTGTGATCAGGACACACTTCCCTTCCAAACCGTATCGTAGGAGTTTGGCCTCCTGATCCTTGAGACGAAGAACTCCCTCTATTTTGAAAAAGTTCCCCTGTTCTGTCCGAGTGGCACTCGAAGCAATTGAGCTAATACGGGCCTCTAGCGTAATTGGTTTTTGTTTACTTCCCTGTGTGCTAAAGCGAATCCGATCACCTACATGAATCGTGGCTATATCTTTTGAAGGGATATAGGTGACAATCTTGACTTCTTTTTCTTTCTGAATGAGAGGATAAACTTGAGCCAAAGGAGTACCTTCCGCTACAATACTCGCTCCTTTTGTTTCATCATTCAAATGAATCACCCCTTCATCCTTGGCTAGAATCCGAGTCTTCTGAAGAAGATTTTCTTGTGTTTTTAACTTACTGTCTAGATCTGCGATTTGCTGAGAAAGAAGCAGCAAATCTTGTCCAACTTTACTCAGCTGTTGAGCTTTCAGAGAGGCTATTTGACTATCTAAGCTGGTCGAAAAAGCTTGTTGGCTTCCGGATCCCGCATATTGGATGCGATAATTAGAAATACTCGCCTCTAACTGTTGGATTTGACTATCTAGCTGACTGATAAAAGAAGCTTGTGCTTGAGCGTTTTCTTCTCCATGTGGTTGCTGAGCGTAACTCTGGTAGAGAGAATAAAGTGGATGAGTCGCATCCAGACTTCTTCCTTCTAGTAGAGCTGATTTTAGACTATGGTAATCAGCTAATCGCTTCTCTTGGTCTTGGATAGCTTGGCCAATTTCTGCTTGACTGGAACTTGCACTGGCATTTTGAGAGGCAATGGTTGCATTCTGTTGATGGACTTGCGCTTGGAGAATCGCTATTTGTTGCTGATAATCCTTAAACAGCTGGTCATACCCAAAATGCTCAGTTCCTGTAAATTGGCTCTCCCCTGTCTCAATGCTCGTTTTCAACAATTTTAATTGTTCCTCCTGTTTCTTTAAGAGGTCGAGCTGTTGCGTTAAGCTCATTCCTTGCTGTTTTTCCTGAACCTCTTGGTATTCTACCAAGATTTCTCCCTTCTTAATCTCTTTATTTTCCTTCAAATGGTTGACTTGGATGGGAGAATTACTCGTTGACTGGATTTGGTCCACCACGCGCGTAGCTTCAATCGTTCCACGACTAGACAAGGTCACTTCCTTCTTGGCAAAGACAGAGAAACCGACAACAAACAGTAGTAAAAGAAAACAAGGGACTACCCATAAACTAGCAAAATTGTGGAAACGTTTCTGATAGAATTCTGCACTTTCAAAATATTTTTCGTTCATCATACTTTCTTTTTTTCTCCTAGTCCTCTCTTAACAAGTAACCAAATGGCTGTAATAGCCATTCTTTTTCAGCAGTTCTTCATGGCTTCCTTCTTCTTTCAGACGACCTTGGTCCATGAGGAAGACTTTTTCAGACCGTTCTGCAATCGTTAACCGATGAGCGATAAAGATAATCGTTTTGTCTAAGGCCATCAAGCGGTCCACAATTTTCTTCTCCGTCAAGATATCCAGGCTGCTGGTCGCTTCATCCAAAATCAGAATCGGAGCATCCGTTAATAAGGCACGCGCCAAGGCAATCCGCTGCCGTTGACCACCAGAGATTCCCATGCCATCCGTAGTCAATTCTGTTTGGTAATTGAGGGGCATACGCTCAATGTCTTCTCGAATTCCTGCGATTTCAACAGCGCGCAAGATATCTTCCTGACTAGTTCCTTCCCGCGCTCCCAGTAACAGGTTCTCTAAAATCGTACCATTAAAGACATAGGGCTGCTGGGGTAAATAATTGATTTGCTGGCGGAGCAAAGTTTTATCCACTTGCTGGATATCCGTTCCTCCCAGACGAATCGTCCCTTTATTGGGTTGGTAGAAATTCACCATCATCTTTGCTAGCGTGGTTTTTCCAGAACCTGAAATACCAACAAAACTTACCTTGCTCCCTTTTTTGATCGTGAGACTGATATCGGTAAGAACGTTAGCTCCAAAACCGTACTTGTAGTCCACTCCCTCAAAAACCAGATCACCATCGAGAGCCTCACGATCTTGAAGAGGCTTCTTCTCTGCGAACTCAGAGTCTATCAAATAGACTTCATTCAGACGGGTATTGGCCACTCGGGCTGCTTGAAGTTTGGTTTGGAGGTTGATCAAGTTCTCTAAAGGGCCTGTGAAATAAACAAGGAGAGTGTTGTAGGTGATCAACTGCCCCAAGCTCAATTCTTGCTTCATGACCAAATGAGCTCCCAACCACAAGACCAAGACATTCAAAATCAACTGGGCCAAGTGCTTGAGCCCCTTTTGTAGACTCTCCGCCTTGCTCATGGCAAAGGACTTCTTGAGATAGTCCACAAATTCTGAGTCAATCTTTTGATAGCGGCTCCGCTCACTGGTAAGAGACTTGATGGTTTCGATTCCATTGATATCTTCGATGATGGAAGAAGACAAAACACTATTAGCTTCCATGGTTTCATTATTTAAGCGCTCAAAAGGCTTCATAAAGGCAAAAATAATGACCGCATAAATCGGTAACAAGAGAATGGTCAAGAAAAAGAGGTGAGCATTTTGGCTAAACAAGACTACTGATAAAATCAGAACAATAGACAGATCCAAAAAGATAGAAAGCAGCGTACTAGCCAGAGCATCGATAATGCGGTTGGCATCTGTAAAACGTGACACCACTTCTCCTGTCCGTCGAGTTGCAAAGAAACTCATAGGCAACTGAAAAACATGCTTAATATAGGACAGAATAACATCAATAGACAAGCGTTGGCCTAAAACAAGAAGCAAGTAATCTTGCGCATAGGTCAGGACCTGCTGTAGGATGTAAACCACGATCAACCCTAGTGAAATTACACTCAGGGTCTGCTTCATCTGATCAGGCACATAGGTATCAATAATCGATTGTAAGTAGTAAGAACCCACAATATTGATGAGGGTCACCAATAACGTTGCAAGAACAATATGCAGAACCAATTGCCGCTGTTTAAACAAAAGAGGGACAAAATCTAGGAGCCCATTTTTCTTTTCTTTACTCGGTTGATAGGCTGGAGTCGGGGCCAAGGCGATGACAATCCCTGTCCATTCCTTTTCAAACTCCTCGATCGTCAATTTGGTCATCTTTACCTTTGGATCTGGATCGGCTATGTAAAGATGCTTTTTATCTTTCTTATAGACTACGTAATAATGAGGGAGACGCCCATCCTTGATCACGTGGACAATCAATGGATAGTTCACTCCTTCCAAGTCAAAAAGTGTGCGATCTGCTCGGAAGGCGCGTGTCTCAAATCCCAACTCCTCAGCCACCTTGACCAGACCTAAGGCGGTCGTTCCATCTGCAGTCGTTTTTGCCTTCTCCCGCAGACTGGCCAAAGAATAGTATGAGCCATAGTAGCCAAAGACCATGGCCAAAGCTGCAACACCGCAGTCTCTCATATCAACTTGTTCGCGATAATGTTTTTTCTTAAATCCCATAAGAACCCTTTCCAATCGTTTGTTTCATCTTAACAAAATGGGCAATCTGAGAAGAAAAAATCGCTATTTTGTTTATTATTTTAGGTATTTGGTCACAAAAATCTCCAAATCAGGAGAGTTGTTATTTATTTTGTAAAAGAAAAACCGCCTATTTTTACAGGCGGACATTTCTTTCTATGAAGTAAACTTAGGGAGCAAATAACTGAACAAACCCACAAATCGAGGATTGAAGACAAAACAAAAAGCCCACTGTTGTAGGCTTTCTGCAAGTTTTTTCTTGAAATTAAAGCATTTTGTTGTAGAATTCAACGACAAGTGCTTCGTTGATTTCTGGGTTGATTTCATCGCGTTCTGGCAAGCGAGTCAATGAACCTTCCAATTTTTCAGCATCGAATGATACGAATGCTGGACGTCCAAGAGTTGCTTCAACAGCTTCAAGGATAGCTGGAACTTTAGCTGATTTCTCACGAACTGAGATCACTTGACCTGGAGTTACGCGGTATGAAGGGATATCAACGCGTTTTCCGTCAACAAGGATGTGACCGTGGTTAACGAATTGACGAGCTTGACGACGAGTAGTCGCAAGTCCAAGACGGTAAACAACGTTATCCAAACGACGTTCCAAAAGAAGCATGAAGTTGAAACCGACAGTTCCTTCTTTGATCTTAGTAGCTTGTACGAACAAGTTACGGAATTGTTTTTCACCAAGTCCGTAAGAGAAACGAAGTTTTTGTTTTTCAGCTAATTGCAAACCGTATTCTGACAATTTTGAACGGTTGTTTGGTCCGTGTTGACCTGGTACGTAGTTACGACGTGCCAATTCTTTACCTGTACCTGTAAGTGACAAGCCAAGACGGCGAGATTGTTTCCAAGATGGTCCTGTATAACGTGACATTTGAAATGTCCTCCTATAAAAATAATTTTTTGTAGGAAATAACGTTTTAGACAAACCTGATTCGTTCAGAAAGCCTTCGCCCAAACAGCAAAGGTTACTTTTCTAGCTGGCTTCCTGTTGACGAGCTTCATTTTGTCCTGCTGTCATTTCGCACAAATTCTATTATACCACCAATACCGTCCCTTGTAAAGTTGCTTTCTCATTTTTTTGATTTCTTTCTATAAATGAAAAGCAAAATGAGGTGTTCTAGCTAAGGACTTTCTAAATCACATATTTATGACGCGGATGACCATGTATTTTCAGACATATCCAATATTTTTATCTTATTTACAGGAATCTTTACACCCTTATTTACAACCTGTCAATCATGATTGTTCTAATAACCTCCTAAGTCCCTCTATTTTAGTGATATGAAGAATATAGATGAGACGACTATTCAAAAGATCCCCTGTCTAATATTGACAGATTTAATTGTGAAATTGACATCTTTGTCAATAAATTTACACAACAAATCTTTATGATATGTTCAAGACATCAAAAAAACCATCTCCAAGAAGAGACGGTTGGAAGTTCTAGCTCACCCTAGCCAGATTAGTCTAAGTAATGAATCAGATTTTTCTCAGTCAAAATATCTGAGTAGGTATACGATTCAACATAGGTTGTTGCTGGTTCACCAGGTAAACTGTTTTCATTAGTGTATTCAATAATAAACAAAGAAGGATAGACTTCAATTAATCGACCAAACTTATTTTTTTGACGTTTACGACCATTTTCCAAGGTCATTTCCACAATTTGGCCTTCATGAGCCTTGATTTCTTCTTTGATTTTTTTCATTTTTGCTACATCTGTAAATGCATCACTCATCCATTATTCCTCTATTCTCTTTGATATGCTGGAGAACTTATTATATTCTTTCTGGAAGATTAACTCCACTGTTCCACGCGCTCCTGAACGGTTTTTTTCAATGATGACTTCAACCTTGTTATTCGGCAAGCCTTCTTCTTCCTCACCTGCACGTTCATAATAGTCATCACGGTATAGGAAGGCAACAATATCTGCATCCTGCTCGATGGATCCTGATTCACGGATATCAGATAGAACCGGCCGCTTATCTTGTCGTTGTTCGACTCCCCGAGATAGCTGACTAAGGGCAATCACAGGAACCTTCAATTCTTTCGCCAAAATTTTTAATTGACGAGAGATTTCTGAAACTTCCTGTTGCCGGTTTTCTCGTCCAGTCCCTGTAATCAACTGCAAGTAATCGATAAGGATCAAGCCAAGATTACCAGTTTCTTGTGCTAACTTTCTAGAACGAGATCGAATTTCTGTAATCCGAATACCAGGAGTATCATCTATATAAATGCTGGCATTGGCTAGATTTCCTTGGGCAATGGCATATTTCCGCCACTCATCATCTGTCAACTGACCGGTACGAATAGAATGAGACTCAATCAAGCCCTCTGCTGCCAACATCCGATCCACCAAACTTTCAGCCCCCATTTCCAGTGAGAAAATAGCAACTGTTTTATCCAACTTGGTTCCGATATTTTGGGCAATGTTTAGAGCGAAGGCAGTCTTACCAACCGCTGGACGAGCCGCAAGAATAATCAACTCTTCTTCATGAAGACCTGTTGTCATATGATCAAGATCTCGATAACCTGTTGCAATCCCCGTAATATCCGTTGTCTGCAATGAGCGAGTTTCAAGACTTCCAAAGTTGATATTTAGGATATCCTTGATATTCTTGAAACCACTTCGATTGGCATTTTCACTAACATCAATCAGGGCTTTTTCTGCGCCTGCAATAATCTCATCCGACGGACTCGCTCCATCGTATGCTTGATTAATGCTCTCCGTTAAACGAGCAATCAAGCGTCTTAGAACCGCTTTTTCGGAAACAATCTTTGCGTAATATTCCGCATTAGCTGAGGTCGGAACAGAGTTGATAACTTCAGCTAGATAAGAGAGACCACCGATATTTTGCAAGTCCCCTTGGCTATCTAAAATATTGCGAACGGTCGTCGCATCGATAGCATCTCCCCTATCTGCAAGGTCAATCATCGCCTTAAAAATTAACCGATGGGCATATTTAAAGAAATCTGCTGGCTCAATAAACTCACGAACAAAAACCAGTTTTCCCTCATCAATAAAGATGGCTCCTAAGACAGATTGCTCTGCTTGGATATCTTGAGGCTGGGTTCTTAATTCTTCTATCTCAGCCATAGTCATTCCTTTCTAACGATTTACTTAACCTTCGTTTACTCGAATTTGGATAATACCTGTAATATCCTGATAAATTTTAACAGGCACATCAATCAAGCCGACAGAGCGAATTGGAGAAGCCACTTGAATGTGACGCTTGTCGATTTTGATCCCAAATTGTTTTTGTAGTTCTTCTGCAATTTTTTTATTGGTAATCGAACCAAATGTACGTCCATCAGGACCAATTTTTTCTGTAAATTGGACAACGGTCGTTTCTTCTGCTAATTTCGCTTGAATATCTTTCGCTTCTGCAACTAGTTCCGCATGGGCTTTTTCTTCAGATTTTTGCTTACCGCGAAGTTCCCCAATCGCTTGGGCGTTAGCTTCTTTGGCTAAATTCTTTTTAATCAAAAAGTTTTGAGCATAACCTGTTGGGACTTCTTTAATTTCCCCTTTTTTTCCTTTTCCTTTTACATCTGCTAAAAAGATAACTTTCATTCTTCTTCCTCCTTATCCTTTTGGACCTCTTCTTGAATACAGTCAATCAATTGGGTACGAACTTGATCGATGGTTACATCTTCCAATTGAGAAGCCGCCGAATTAAAGTGGCCTCCGCCTCCCATTTGCTCCATAATTTTTTGCACGTTAACTTTGCTTCTGCTTCGAGCTGAAATGGAAATGCTTCCTTGTTCATTCAGAGCAATGACAAAGGTCGCCTCAATTTTAGACATGGCCAACATACTATCGGCTGCTTTACTAATGGTAACCGTTCCATAAGGAACATCTGCTACTCCTGTTGCCACAATAATATGTGGGAATACCATTTGACCATTTAGGATCAACTCATTAACTTCGCGGTACTCATCGAAGTTAATAGCTGAAATTTCCTGAATGAGGACACTATCACTGCCTCGGCTTCGTAAATAACTAGCTACATCAAATGTACGGCTCGTTACGCGAACAGAGAAATTCTTGGTATCCAACATAATTCCAGCCATCAAAACACTGGCTTGTATCTTATTCAAGCGGTTCTTCTTAGAATTCTGGAACTGAAGCAATTCCGTAACCAACTCACTGGCACTACTTGCGCCACTTTCAATATAAGTGATCATGGCATTTTCAGGGAAGTCTTCATCCCGTCTATGGTGATCAATGACAATGACTTGGTGAAACTTCTCATACAAATCATTTGAAAGAGTGAGAGCTGTCTTCGAATGGTCTACCATAATCAAAAGGGATTGATCGGTTACCATCCGTAGAGCATCTGAAACCGTTACGAGTTTAGTCGCTCCATCTGATTGAATTTTTTCAACCGCTCTTTCGATATCCTGAGCCATAGACGTATCATCATAAACTGCATAAGAGCGTTCGTTGATATTGTTTGCAAACAATTGCATCCCAATCGATGCCCCCAAAGCATCCATGTCTAATTTTTTGTGGCCAACAACAAATACCTGATCAACCGATTTAATTTTTTCGGAAATAGCTGTCATCATCGCACGAGTTCGGGTACGGGTACGCTTGATAGCAGAGGCTGTCCCACCTCCAAAGAAAATAGGATCCTTACCTTCTTCTTTTTCTTTCACAACCGCTTGGTCGCCCCCTCGGACTTCAGCTAAGTTTAGATTCGATAAAGCAACTCTACCAATTTCATCATGATTGCCATCTCCGTATGAGAATCCCATACTTACCGTAATGGGTAATTCACGATTTTTCGCTTCCTCACGGAATTGGTCAATAATAGAAAATTTGGATTCGATTAATTGTTCAAGAACGGTATAGTCGGTAAAAAGATAAAAGCGATCCATCCCGACTCTTCGGTAAAACATATGGTATTTTTCCGAGAATTCTTCAACAAAGTTTGCAATAAAACCATTGATACTACTGATATCTGAATCAGACACAACATCTTCTAAATCATCATAGTTGTCTACGGACATAATTCCGATGACCGGCCTAGTCGTTACAAGACCAACGTTGGCCTCATACTCACTAGACGCATCAAAAAAATAAACGACACTGGCCTGGGAATCTAGATAAACAGAATATTTCTTATCTCCGATGGTTGCATAATGGCCTTTCCCTTCAAAAGGAATCGCCAACACTTGTTGCAGGTATTCCACATCGAATTGCCCATCCTCAGTAGAGAAAATCAACTCCGCATAAGGATTGAACCACTCAACTTCATTGGTTTCACCGTTTACCTTGATTACACCAACTGGCATTTTATCCAGTAGCGAGGCCAATCCATTTTCAGCCTGATGATTGACATATTGAATTTGTTCTAGCTCATCCAATTCTACTTGCTTTAATTGATGAAGAAAGAGATAGATGACACCGGAAAGAATCAACAGAATCACAAATAAATTTGCAATTGTTCCACCCAATAATCTGGAACTGATGGCTAATATAATAAATGCTAACAAACCTACCATACAATAATGGATAGGCGTCATACGAAATTTTTTCATCATAAACCTCTGTTGGGCCATTATACCATAAAACATAAGAAAAAGCGAGGCCAGTCAAGCCTTTCCACCAAAGAAAAAGCTGACAGGGGTCAAGGTCCGGTCGCTCATTTGTTAAACAGTGTAAAGTATATTTACAGTGTTGTAAATATACAGTAAAACGAGAAAAGAAGTAGCTATTTGGCTACTTCTTCCACATATTTACGTCCTAATAAGTTAGGATTCTTTTTCTTGATTCTTAGAAATGCTTCGACTCTTGCCTTCAAGATACACCATCAAGATAGAAATGTCAGCTGGGTTGACACCTGAAATCCGGCTAGCTTGACCAATCGTTTCTGGATTAATCAACTTGAATTTTTGACGAGCTTCTGTTGCGATGGAGTCAATATCGTCCCAGTCAATATTGGCAGGAATTCGTTTTTCTTCCATCCGCTTCATTTTTTCAACCTGATCTAAAGCTTTTGAGATATAACCCTCGTACTTAATTTCAGTTTCAATCAGCTCGATAATCTTATCATCTAGTTCTTCAGCTGCTGGTCCGATAAAGTTGACAACATCTTGATAAGATACTTCTGGTCTTCTCAAAAATTCTTTGGCTGTGACAGCATCTGTCAATGGTTTAAAACCTAGCGCTGCAACCTTCTCGTTCGTTTCCTTTACAGGTTTTAACTTGATACTGTCAAGGCGCTTCATTTCATTTTCAAACTGATACTTCTTGGTTTCAAAACGTGCCCAACGTTCATCGTCAACCAAACCAACCTCACGACCGATTTCTGTTAAGCGCATATCTGCATTATCATGACGAAGAATCAAACGGTATTCTGCACGGCTAGTCAACAGACGATAGGGCTCAACTGTTCCTTTGGTTACCAAGTCATCGATCATGACCCCAATATAACCATCACTCCGTTTTAAGATGAGCTCTGGTTTTCCTTGGATTTTTAGAGCAGCATTAATCCCTGCCACAATTCCTTGGCCAGCGGCCTCCTCATAGCCAGACGTTCCATTGGTTTGGCCTGCGGTAAAGAGACCTGAGATTTTCTTAGTTTCTAGTGTTGCTCGCAATTGATGTGGAAGGACCATATCATACTCAATCGCATAACCGGTTCGCATCATCTCAGCATTTTCCAATCCCTTAATAGAATGGACAAGATCTCTTTGCACATCTTCTGGTAAACTGGTTGACAAGCCTTGGACATAGACTTCTTCTGTATTGCGTCCTTCTGGCTCAAGGAATAGCTGGTGGCGTTCCTTATCCGCAAAGCGAACAATCTTATCTTCAATAGATGGACAATAGCGAGGTCCAACTCCCTTTACAACACCTGTAAACATTGGAGCTCGGTGTAAATTGCTGTTGATGATTTCGTGGCTTTGACTATTGGTATAGGTTAACCAACAAGGGATTTGATCCTTTAAATAATCCTCGTCACGCGAATTGTAAGAAAAGTGATTTGGATTTTCATCACCTGGTTGAATTTCCGTTTCTTCATAATTGATTGACGATGCCTTTACACGTGGTGGCGTACCTGTTTTGAACCGTCCAATTTCTAGTCCAAGATTCTTGAGATTTTCAGCCAAATTGATAGAAGCAAGGCTATGGTTAGGGCCTGATGAATACTTGAGATCCCCAATGATGATTTCTCCACGTAAAGCCGTTCCAGTCGTGACAATGACAGCCTTGGCCCCATATTCTTGGTGGGTCGCAGTTCGAACACCAATAACCTTCCCATCTTCTACCAAAATTTCATCAATCATGGTTTGGCGAAGGGTCAAGTTTTCTTGATTCTCAACTGTCTTACGCATTTCCTTAGAATAGAGCTCTTTATCTGCTTGAGCACGAAGCGCACGAACAGCTGGTCCCTTTCCTGTATTCAACATCTTCATCTGAATATAGGATTTGTCAATATTCTTGGCCATCTCTCCACCGAGAGCATCTACCTCACGGACCACAATCCCTTTTGCAGAACCACCAATCGAAGGATTACATGGCAAAAACGCCAACATTTCGATATTGATGGTTGCAAGTAAAACTTTACAACCCATTCGGCTCGCAGCAAGGGAGGCTTCTACCCCAGCATGCCCCGCCCCGATTACAATAATATCGTATTCTTCTATAAAATTATAAGTCATTTTTTCTCCTATTCTTTAAGATGGATGTGTCGTAATTGTCCGTCCCAATCTGGTAAGGCGGTTTTTAAAAATGCCGGCTTCAGATTAACAGTACGTAGATCATCTAAAGCAAGCCACCGGCAAGGTAATGGCTTCGCATCTTCTTGCATGGTTAACGGTGCATCTTCCAGCAAGTCCACTAAATAATGGAACTCGATATTATGATAGTGGACCCCAGTTTGTTCAAAGAGATTTTCAACAATGAAAGCTAACTGAACCGCTCTAGATGCGACCCCAAGTTCCTCTTTTACTTCTCGAACTACGGCATCTTCAGTAGCTTCATCCACTTGAATAGCACCTCCGATTGTATAAAAGCCGTCCTCATCTTCTACGACTAACAATCGATTGTCTTTTACAATCAAAGCAGTCGCTCTCACACCAAAAACCATTTGGTTTAACTTGGTCCGAAAATCCTGTTCTTGCATGTAACTTCCTTTCGAAACGACACAAAAATAGTCAAAACTCTGAGAAGTGCAGGACAAAAAAGCCTGCAACATCCATGAGCTTTGACCATCACTTCTATTGCTTTTATTATTGTAGCAAATTGAGAAAATTTGTCAATTTAAATATACTGACAAACTTTACCATCTCGGTAAGCATTGTCAATTAAGCCGCCACCGAGACACTCTTCACCATCGTAAAAGACAACAGCCTGACCTGGCGTAATAGCCCGTTGAGGTTCTGCAAAAATCACCTCAGCCTTGTCACCCTTGACATGAACCGTCACTTTGGAATCTGGTTGGCGATAGCGGAACTTGGCTGTACACTCTAGTGTAAACTCTTCCGGCATATCCCGTGTAAAGTGAACTTGACTAGCTTGTAAACTTGTTGACATGAGTGCTTCATGATAGAAGCCTTGACCGACATACAGAATATTTTGACTCAGATCTTTACCAACAACAAACCAAGGAGCATTGTCCCCACCTTGTTGGCCACCAATTCCAAGTCCACCCCGCTGACCGATCGTATAATACATCAAACCGGCATGTTCGCCCATATCCCGTCCATCTACAGTCATCATTCGGCCTGGTTGGGCAGGAAGGTAGTTCCCTAAAAACTCTTTGAAGTTCTTTTCTCCGATAAAGCATATCCCAGTGGAGTCTTTCTTTTTAGCTGTTGCCAATCCAGCCTCTTCTGCCAACCGGCGAACCTCAGATTTTTCTAAATGTCCCAATGGGAACATGGTTTTTTGAAGTTGTTCTTGTGACAACTGGCTTAGGAAATAAGTTTGATCCTTCCCATTGTCAACACCGCGTAGCATATGGACAATGCCATCTTCATCACGCGCCACGCGTGCATAGTGACCTGTGGCTACATAATCGGCACCAAGTGTCATGGCATAATCTAAGAAGGCCTTAAATTTGATTTCCTTATTACACATGACATCCGGATTTGGTGTCCGGCCTGCACGATATTCTGCAAGGAAATATTCAAAGACACGATCCCAGTATTCTTTCTCAAAGTTGACAGAATAGTAAGGTATGCCAATTTGATCTGCAACCGCTGCTACATCTTTGTAATCTTCTGTAGCTGTACAGACGCCATTTTCGTCTGTGTCGTCCCAGTTTTTCATGAAGATGCCGATGACATCGTAACCCTGTTGCTTTAATAATAAAGCTGTTACAGATGAATCAACACCACCACTCATACCAACAACAACACGTGTTTTCGAGTTATCACTCATAGATTTCTCCCATCTTTTCGTTTCTCACGATTGAAGGTCGTGGTTTGCTTCAACGATTGAAGGTCGTTTTGAGCATTATCAATTGTAACACGCTTTATAGTAGAAAACAAGCATCTTGCCATTCTTCTTATTGGCTATTGTATCTATATGTTTACAAGTCTGTAAATCAAAAAAGAGTCCATTTGCTGAACTCTTTCATTTACTTTAATACCAGCCATTGGCCAGCCAGAAGTTTTTAGCCGCCGACCATGATCCATATCGGTTTACAACATATTGATTGGCTACTTTTTCCTGGTTTTCTGGTGACAAGTCGCCGTTTAAATAAGAAAGGGATAACTGGTAACGACCATAATATTGGCCATTTTGTGCTGTGTAACTGCCACTTGATTCCTTCTGGGCAATCCATTCTTTAGCCGCTGCATCTTCGGCACTCAAGCCATCTGAAGCAGATACCGTAGTTGTTGCTTTACTAGTGGTAGCTTGCTCTGTAGTATTAGTTGTTGCCTTCTCATCTTCAATCTCTAAAACTTGACCAACTGTAATGAGGTTAACATTGCTAATCTTATTTTTCTTAGCAATCGCATCAACCGTTGTATTCTTCTCTTTAGCAATAGCTGATAAGGTATCACCTGACTTTACAGTGTAAGATTCTGCACTGGCAAGGACGGGAATAAACATTCCAGATAATAAGCTCAGTCCGATTACACGTTTTACAAAGATTTTTTTATTCATGGTTTTACACTCCTTTTCTGTATGTTCTTTATCTTACAGAAGAAATGTTTCAGAAAATTTATGAAATCACGTCAAATGTTTCAATAATATGTTAGCAAGAATAAAAAACACCTCAAATAAACTAGTTTTAAGTATCTTTTAAGTTTAAAACAAAATTTCCCTCTTAAATAGAAGAAAACATGCCCTAGATTTGTTATAATGAAAGAAAAGAAACCCTAAGGAGCTGACTGATGAATTCGCTTAAATTCCAATCCGTATTTGATATTATTGGACCGGTTATGATTGGACCTTCTAGTAGCCACACTGCTGGAGCTGTTCGTATTGGAAAAATTGTCTCTTCTATTTTTGGAGAGGATCCTACAGAAGTTGAATTTCAGTTGTTTAATTCCTTTGCCAAAACCTATCGCGGCCACGGGACAGACTTGGCCCTTGTAGCTGGTATTTTGGGGATGGACACAGATGATCCAAGAATCCCCAATAGTCTTGAAATTGCTCATGAAAGAGGAATTCGAATCGTCTGGTCTATTCAAAAAGAGAGCAATGCGCCTCATCCAAATACGACGACCATCACGGTGAAAAATGAACACAAAACCATCTCCGTCACAGGAATTTCCATTGGTGGGGGAAACATACAAGTTACCGAGTTAAATGGCTTTGCAATTTCTCTAAACATGAACACCCCAACAATTATTATCGTTCACCAAGACGTTCCTGGTATGATTGCCCATGTGACAGAAGCCCTTTCCCGCTATGATATCAATATCGCCCAAATGAACGTAACCCGCGAAAAAGCCGGTGAAAAGGCTATTATGATTATTGAAGTGGATTCTCGTAATTGTGACGAAGCTATTGAGTTAATCCGTCAAATTCCCCATTTACACAATGTGAATTTCTTTCAATAAGGAGACCCCATGTTTTATTCCATTACCGAACTAGTTGAGCAAGCGACCCTCCACTATGAAGGAAATGTCGCAGAATTAATGATTGCAACTGAGTTTGAACTAACTGGTCGCGAGCGCGAAGAAGTTCTGACTCTTATGACACGAAACCTTGAGGTCATGAAAGAATCCGTTCATCTTGGACTCAATGACCAACTTTCTAGAAGTGGCTTGACCGGAGGAGATGCTGCAAAATTGGATCGCTATATTCGATCTGGAAAAGCCCTCTCCGACTATACTGTCCTAACCGCAGCCAAAAATGCTATTGCTGTCAACGAACACAATGCAAAAATGGGCTTAGTCTGTGCTACTCCCACTGCTGGATCAGCCGGTTGCTTACCCGCTGTTCTTACTTCAGCCATCGAGAAACTACAGTTAGATGAACACCAACAATTAGAGTTCTTATTGGCGGCAGGAGCCTTTGGTCTGGTTATTGCCAACAATGCATCGATTTCAGGAGCCGAGGGAGGCTGTCAAGCTGAGGTTGGGTCAGCCTCTGCTATGAGCGCAGCAGCTTTAACTCTAGCAGCGGGAGGAAGTCCCTACCAAGCTAGTCAAGCCATTTGTTTCGTCATTAAAAATATGCTAGGCTTAATTTGTGATCCCGTTGCAGGACTGGTAGAGGTTCCTTGTGTCAAACGAAATGCTATGGGTGCAAGCTATGCCTATATTGCAGCAGATATGGCTCTGGCAGGAATTGAATCCAAAATCCCTGTTGATGAAGTCATCGATGCTATGTACCAGGTCGGATCAAGCCTACCAACTGCCTTTAGAGAAACGGCCGAAGGTGGTCTGGCAGCGACTCCAACTGGGAAACACCTACAGCAAGAAATATTTGGAGACTAATCTATGAAGTACATATTTTTCGACTTGGATGGGACTTTAGTCGATAGTTCCCAAGGTATTGAGACCACCTTTCTACACACTTTTAAGGTGCTGGGAGTTCCTGCACCTGATAAAGAAACTATTCGAACCTTTATGGGTCCTCCACTCGAGGTTACGTTTACTAAACATGTCCCAAAAGAACTGGTCGCAAAAGCTGTAGAAATCTATCGCACCTATTACAAAGAAATCGGCCAACAACAAACCTATCTCTACCCAGGTATCAAAGAACTCCTTCAGCAATTGAAGGAATTGGGTTATCACTTATTCATCACCACCTCTAAGAATCAGGAAGTGAGTCTCGAAATAGCCCATTCACTAGGAATTAGTGATTGCTTTGAAGAGATTTATGGTTCTATCCCAGGATCTATGCACAAAGCTGATATCATTCAGCGTGTACTGGTGGACCATCAAATTCCAAAAGAGGAAGCTTGCATCGTTGGGGATACTAAATTTGATATTATTGGGGGAAAAACCATTGGTATTCACACAATTGCAGTCAGTTGGGGATTTGCACCTCTAGAGCAATTAAAAGATGAAACTCCCGATACCATCGTAGATTCCCCCCTAGCTTTACTAACTCATTTAAGTTAATAAAAGAGGTTTACAAATTTGTAAACCTCTTTTATGTATAAAATCACGTATGGGTAAGATCATCCATGGTTCACTAAGGTTGACTAACAAAGTCATTTTCTTTACAGCTCTTTCCAATACTTGTCAAGATAAGAAACAAAATAAAAAGAGGGTTTAACCTCTTTTTTAGTATCCCCAAGCTGAAAGCCCTTGGTTTGAATAGGCATTATAAGCTGCTTGGATTTGATCATCAACTGTAGCAGTTGAACCCCAACCTGGCATTGTTTGGAAAAGACCACTAGCTCCAGATGGATTTGCTGCGTTCACTTGACCATTTGATTCACGTGCAATAATGGCTTCCCAAGTTGATGCAGGAACTCCTGTCATTTCAGCCATACGAGCCGCTGCATAGGATCCAACTTCTCCAGCAGTATTCCCATTTGCAAGTACAATACCATTTCCAGAATTCGTAACAACAGGTGCTACATTATAAGTGGCAGTAGTTGTTGTTTCTGCTACTACTTGATTTGTAGAAGCTTCGGCTGCTGGTTCTTGACTTACTGTGGCAGTATTTACTTTATTAATCAATGATTTTGAACGTTCACCCAACTCAATAATTTGACCTGCATGGATCAAATCTTGGTTGCTGATTTGATTCAATTCAACAAGTTTTTCGATAGTAGTGTTATTCTTAATCGCAATTTCTGATAAAGTATCACCATATTTTACTTCATATGTTTCAGCATTCACTACCACACCAGAAACAAAAAGTGAAAGAGCTGAGATAATAGAAGTTAATGTCCATTGGACTTTTTTTGTGTTCATCAATACATTCTCCTTTCGAACATAATACTATCTTACACATTAAATGTTACAGTTAGTTATAATTTATGTTACAAAGGTTACAAAATCATGTATTTTTCATGCAAAAAACGCTATAAATAGCGTTTTTCTTCATTTTTTTAGAAAAATTCCCCTATATGTAGTGGTGGTATTCTAATATTTCAACCAAAAAATGATAGCACCAACTGCTACTACAGACAGAATAGCTACACTATCTAAAAATTGCCATTTTAACTGCCTATAACGGCTTCTTCCCTCTCCACTTTTATAACCTCTTGCCTCCATGGCAATTGCAAGAGCATCTGCACGTTTAAAACTTGATGCAAACAAGGGAATTAAAATCGGTATAAAAGAGCGGATCTTCTGAAGGAGATTCCCTTCTCCAAAATCAACCCCTCTAGCTCTCTGTGCATTCATAATGCGAATCGTATCATCCATTAGAGTGGGGACAAAACGAAGGCTCATAGACAACATGAGTCCAATTTCATGAGCAGGAACTTTGATGATTTTAAATGGAGTTAACAACTTTTCTACGGCATCTGCTAAGCTTAAGGGCGTTGTTGTCAGTGTTAAAATCGTTGAAAATACAACAATGAGAATAAAACGACAAAAGATCACACCAGCTTGAGCAAGTCCTTTATCCGTTACAGTCAAAAAATAAAATTGAAATAATGTCTTACCGCCAGTCGTCGCAAACAACTGAAAGAGTGTGGTGAAAGCAATGATAAAGACCATCGATTTCAGGCCATTAATAAAAAAGCGGAAGGGGATCTTGGCACTCAAAATCAACGCAAAGGCCAACAAAAACAACAGGGCATTCGTCATCACATTATTGGCCCAAAACAAAATAATAATTAGTAAGAAAAGTCCTAGTAACTTTGCCCTTGGATCCATACGATGGAGAATGGAATTACCTGGTACATATCGTCCTAAAATCATGCTATTCATGTCCAATTAACTCCTTAAACTCCTGTAAAGTGATTGGTAAAGTTGGCAAAGATAGTCCTTTTTGGCGCAAGCGCCAAGCAAATTTCGTCACTTTCGGTACACCTAATTGTATGTTTTCTAATCCTTCTACATCCTGAAATACATCCCTTGGATGCCCAGACCTCACCATTCGTCCTTTTTCCAAAACATAAACAAGATTTGCGTATTCTGCCACATCTTCCATAGAATGACTCACAAGAACGATGGTCATCCCAGCTTGATGAAGTGACGCAAATAGCTTCATTAATTCCCGTCTACCTGACGGATCCAAACCAGCTGTCGGCTCGTCCAAGACCAAAATTTCAGGTTCCATCGCTAAAATGCCTGCAATAGCGACCCGTCTCATTTGCCCTCCAGACAATTCAAAGGGACTCCGTTCAAACAACTCTTCAGAAAGACCGACTAAGCGTAATTTTTCCTTAGCAATGCTCTCAGCTGATTCTTGGTCTACTCCAAAATTTTGAGGCCCAAATGCGACATCTTTTACAACAGTCTCAGCAAATAGTTGACTTTCTGGAAATTGAAAGACGAGACCCACTTTTTTCCGAAGATCCTTTAGCTCTTTTTGAGAAGACTCAGAACTAATGCGCATATCATTCATTTGCACTTCCCCTCGACTGGGCAAAAGCAAACCATTTAATAATTGGAGGATGGTTGATTTTCCACTTCCAGTATGCCCAATTAGAGCTGTATAAGAACCGCTTGGGATTTCTATATTCACATCAAAAAGAGCCGCTCCTTCAAAAGGAGTACCTTCTTGATAGGTATAACTAAGCTGTTTTAAAGCAATTCCCATAATAGTTTCTCTAGCTCTCCTTCAGTCTGATAGGTTTCTCCAACTGGAAAACCTTTTTGATGTAACATGCTACGCAATCGATTAGCGAAAGGTTCTTCTAATCCAATTTCATCTAGATCATCTCGAGAAAAGAGTTCTCTTGGAGTCAGATCCAAGGTCGCTTTTCCTTTTTCAAAGAGAATAACCCGATCACTTAGGGAAACTTCCTCTAAATCATGGGTAATAGAAATAACGGTTAACCCATATCGTTCTTTGACTTCTCGAACCGTACGAATTAGTTCTAGACGCCCTTCAGGATCCAACATACTGGTTGCTTCATCTAAAATGATGATTTTAGGTCGTAAAGCAATAATTCCAGCAATGGCCACTCGTTGCTTTTGTCCACCGGATAATCTAGCGGGTTCTCGATCTTTGAACTCATCCATGCGGACCATCTTCAAAGCTTCGTCTACTCGTTGCACCATTTCATCTCTTGGAATTCCTTGGTTCTCCAACCCAAACGCCACATCATCTTCAACTGTAGCTCCAACAAACTGGTTATCTGGATTCTGGAAAACCATGCCAATCTCACTACGTTTATCCCAAACATTTTCAGGAGTTAACAAATCTCCGGAAATATAGATTTGACCAGATTCCGGTTCCAACAAGCCATCAATCAAGCGGACCACTGTTGATTTACCACTTCCGTTATGTCCAATAATGGATAACCATTCACCATGTTTCACGTGAAACGATGTATCATTTAACTGATGGTTCTCGTCTGTTTTTTGGTATTTAAATGTAAGATTTCGAACTTCTATAATATTATTCATTTATCTAAAGGTATCTTTAAAGAGGTAGGCACTGCCTTTAAAGTATTCATATCCAGAGTAGACTGTAAAGATTAGCGCAACATAAAGCGTAATTTGACCCAATAAATCCCAATGGAAGAGAAGGAAAATAATGGCAAACATTTGTGAGAAGGTTTTAATTTTTCCAGGCATAGCTGCTGGCAAAACAACTCCTCCTGTTTCAACCAATAACAGACGGAGGCCAGTTACGGCTAATTCACGGCAAATAATAACTGCTGTAATCCAGGCTGGAACCATCTTTAATTCAATCATCATGATAAAGGCAGACATGACAAGAAGCTTATCAGCCATGGGATCCGCAAATTTCCCAAAGTTACTAACAACTTTCCATTTACGAGCTAAATAACCGTCCAAATAATCGGTGATACTAGCAACTGCAAAGACAATAGCTGCTGCTACATGCCAACCATAACCTTTACCAAATATTAGCATCAAAATAAAAATAGGAATAAACACAATTCGAATCAGTGTTAAGGCATTTGGGATATTTTCTTTTTTCATTCTAGTCTCCTTACTAGTTTACATGATCATTTACATCTATTTGACAAAATAGACGTCGTTTTAATTCGACAAAAACATCATTCCACTTTTTTCCCGTTATTTAGGGAAAATGATAAAGTCCGTCATATCACAAGCGTTGACAAAATCTCGCCCAACCTTTACAACATCTTGTAAAGAAATACTCTGTAAAATTTTTGGAAGATCAAATAGATTTTCACCTGTCTCAATTGGATTAAATTGAGTCGCAATATAATCCAAGGAATTCAAACCGTGTAGAAAATCTCCAAACATTTCACTTTTAATCGTATCCAAATGCTCTTGAGTCACATCAGGATCTTTCTCAAAATTCTTAATGGCCGTTCTGAACTGATGGGATATACTAACAGGTTCTGAAGTGTCCATCGTTAACATCACAAAGTGAAACGAAGACTCTACTTCAATTTCTAGTGTCAAGGAGTTGTCAAGTTTACCAACTTCATAAAGTGACTGAAATCGTTTAGATGTCCATCCAAACATCATTGCAAACAATAATTTGAGGATAATCTTATAGCGATACTGGTAAAGAGGAGGAATCTGATTTCTTCCACGAATTCCAATTGCTAATTTCGGTGAAGCAACTTCCATCCGACTTGTCTCATTTTGAACAACTGGATTTAAGTCCACGGGTGAGATATGAGGAAGAGGACTTGAAGAAATCTTCATCTCAAATTCAGAAACAAGGTTAACAAGACTGTCAAGATCAAAATTTCCGACAACCACTAGATGCATATTGGATGGTTGGTAAAAATAATCGAAATTTTCCTGTAAACTTTCTTCATCAATTTGAGCGAGAGAAGATACAGTACCTGCAATATCTTGGGCCAAGGGTGTATCTGGATAAAGATTTGCCAACGCCCTAAAGAATAATTGGTAGTCAGGACTATCTTGGTACATTTCGATTTCTTGTTGAATAATCAATTGTTCCTTCTTTAGAGAATCCTTTGAGAGATGAAGAGATTGTGTCATCTCCAGTAACAATCTCAGATTTTCATTGATATTCGAGGTGGTCGAAAAGAGATAGCTAGTTTGTGTAAAGCTAGTAAAGGCATTACTTTCAGCTCCCAGCTTTACAAAATGCTGTAAATAATCTTGACCGTCTTGATCTTCAAATAATTTATGTTCAAGAAAATGTGCAATCCCTGCTGGAAATTCTTTTATTCCCTCTACTCCATCCACTGTAAATCTTGTGTCAACAGAACCGAATTTAGTAGAAATGATTGCATAGCTTTCATTAAAATCCGCCTTTGGAATTAAATATAACTTCAATCCATTTTGGAGACTTGTCTGATAAACACATTCTCCAACAGCTGGATAATCTATTTTCTCCAAATCTTTCTTTATCATTCTCTTCCTTCCATAAAATAGACCGCTTGTAATTTGAGCGATTTTGCAACAGCCATAATTTCTTCTTTCGTCACCAGTTGAATGGCTTGGATCCAATCATCAATTGACAAGAACTGTTTTCCTAAAGTAGATTGTAAATAAGATCTTTCAATTAAGGTGCCAGGTCGATCCTGCGACAATTTTGCAGCATTTATAATCATTTCTTTTGTCAAGCGCAACTCTTCACTTGTAAACTTCCCTCTCTTCAAGTCACTCACTTGACGGCTCATCAGAGTCATGGTCCGGGTTCTATTTTTCCGATCAATCCCTGCATAGATCCGCATAAAATGAGAAAAAATATCAAAATGGCTAGAGATCGTATAAGCCAATCCTTCTTTTTCTCGAATGACTGTAAACAATTTTGAGTGAGAGAAAGCCCCCAGTAAACCATTTAGAACAATCAAAGCAAAATGCTCTTTTTCTCCATACTGAACAGGAAAATGATAACCTAACTCTAAAATAGATTGATGAGTTTCTCTTTGCTCAAGTCCTTCTCTGACAACATTTGAAAAAGATTGGGTATAAAAAAGGTTGACATGAGATTTACGAGGTTGTAAACCAAATTCACTAATCTTTTCAATGACCGCTAGTTCATTGAAATCACCCATAAAGAAAAAGTCAATCAGATTTGTTTGAAGCATTTCTTGAAATGCTTGATAAGCTGACCCTTCATCCTCATACTGAATCTGCTGGACACTTCCATACTTGCTTAGTTTCATATCAGCTTGATCATAAAACAAACGATTCAATTGTTGGTGGGCATAATAAAAATGATTTTCAATTTCTGCTTCTAGTTCTGTAACAAGATTCTTTTTCTCTACTGAAAAAGTTTCTGAATGAAAGCACCCATTTTCTGCAAGAGGAGCATTCAGAGATACCTTTAATAAATCCAACATCTGATCTGTCAAGACATTTTTCTTGCTCAAAAAAGCATCACGGACATAAGATAAATTAATATCAATGTAGTGCATTTGACCGCGTTTTGAAACAGAAGTAGAAAAATTTGCTCCATACAAGTTCGCCAACTGCTCTCTAAATTGCTGTGAAGTTGGGTAAAGTTGATTGGCTGTTTCGATCATGCGTGAGGCTAGAACTCGTCCTGCTATTGTTTCTTCAGAAAGAGGGGCCGAGAACCGCACTTTTATCTCATTGGTCTTAAATTTTTCTGATTTCATAAAATGGATTCGAACACCAGTAACTAATTCCATCGTCATCCTCGTTCTAACAAATATTACTCTTCATTATATCATGAAATCCCAGTAAAATCTTTCCCAGACAGATTAAAAAACGTTTACACTGACTCGCCCTATTTTAGGTTTTTCATCCTTTTGTGGTATAATAACTATCATTGAGGTGAACTATGAACTATAAACTTTTTGATGAATTTATCACACTACAAGCCCTATTTAAAGAACTGGGAATCATTCAAAGCGGTGGAGCTATCAAAGCCTTTTTACACGAAAATCAAGTAGAGGTCAATGGAGAAGTGGAAACCAGAAGAGGACGTAAGTTACGAGTCGGAGATACAATCGAAGTAATTGGTGAGAAGGAAGTCATAACACTGACAGAACCTAGTCCAGAAGAGATTGAAGACTATCAAGCGGACAAGCTGGAAAAAGAACGCGTTGCTCAATTAGTGAAGAAATTAAACAAAGAACAAAAACAAAAAAAAGATTCTAAACCTAAAAAAGAAGAGAATAAGCGGAAGCCTGTTCGTTTCCCAGGAACATAATATGTGGCTTAAATCCATACACATTCAGAAATTTCGAAATTATAAAGAAGTAGATCTTCAATTCCACTCTGGTTTGAATATTTTCTTAGGCCAAAATGCTCAAGGAAAAACCAATCTCCTCGAATCCATCTACTTTTTAGCCTTGACCCGCAGCCATCGGACCCGTTCCGATAAAGATCTAATTCATTTTCAAGAGGAACAATTTACTGTTTCAGGGGTCCTAGAAAAAAAGACCGGCTCAATCCCTTTAGAAATTTCCTTATCCTCAAAAGGACGAGTCACTAAAGTAAACCACTTAAAACAAAGCAAGTTATCAACCTATATCGGTAACATGAATGTGGTTCTCTTTGCTCCAGAGGATTTACAACTTGTTAAAGGCTCACCCGCTCTTCGCCGCAAGTTTATTGATATTGATTTAGGCCAGATGAAACCTGTCTATCTATCGGATTTAACAGCTTACCATCATGTTTTAAAGCAGCGAAACAGTTACTTAAAAACAGCCAACACAGTAGACCCAACCTTTTTAGATGTTTTGGATGAGCAATTAGCAGATTATGGTAGCCGAGTCTGCATCCATCGGAAAGATTTTCTTAAAAAATTAGAAGACTTTGGGCAAGAGAAACATTTTGAAATTTCCAATCAAACTGAAAAACTATCTATTCGGTATGATTCCTCCATTCCTTTTCAAGATGAGGAGACACTTCGCCAAACCTTTATCACCTTGCTTCGAGAAAATCGGACAAAAGATCTCATCAAAAAAACAACCAGTGTTGGTCCTCACCGAGATGACATTAGCTTTTACATCAATGATATGAATGCGACTTTTGGTAGCCAAGGGCAGCACCGCAGTGTTGTTCTTTCCTTAAAATTGGCAGAGATTTCATTAATTGAATCACTGACGAATGAAAAGCCGATTTTACTCTTAGACGATGTTATGAGTGAACTTGACAACAATCGTCAACTACATTTACTAGAAGTTATCTCTCGTGACATCCAAACATTTATCACAACTACTACCTTAGATCACCTAAAAGACTTGCCTGAAGACTTAAAAATCTTTAATATTCACTCAGGTCACGTTGACGAATAATTAACGAGGTTGTCAATTTTGATTGACAACTTTTTGACATAATAAAAGTGTGAAATCTTATGATTTCACACTTTTATTTTTTTATTGAACAGAGTAGTTTGGTGCTTCATTGGTAATTTGGACATCGTGTGGGTGGCTTTCTTTCAACCCTGCCCCAGACATTTCAACAAATTGTGCATTTTCATGCAATTCTTGAAGGTTGGCAGCTCCAACATAGCCCATACCAGAACGGATACCACCAATCATTTGGAAGACGATATCGGCTGCTGAACCCTTATAAGCAACCCGACCTTCGATTCCTTCTGGAACCAATTTGTTGGCTTCATTAACAGAACCTTGGAAGTAGCGGTCGCTTGAACCTTTCTTCATTGCTGCAATAGATCCCATACCACGATAAGTCTTGAACTTACGTCCTTGGAAGATTTCAGTTTCACCTGGTGCTTCATCTGTTCCTGCAAACATTGATCCAAGCATGACTGCGTGACCACCAGCTGCAAGGGCTTTTACAATATCTCCAGAATACTTGATCCCACCGTCAGCAATGATTGTTTTTCCATATTCACGCGCAACAGCAGCTGCATCATAAATCGCTGTAACTTGAGGAACTCCGACACCAGCAATCACACGAGTTGTACAGATTGAACCAGGCCCAATCCCTACCTTAACCACGTCAACACCTGCATCATAGAGAGCACGCGCTCCCTCAGCTGTAGCAATATTACCTGCAATCAAGGTGCGATCTGGGAAATGAGCGCGAATTTCAGCGATTTTACGAAGAACACCTGCAGAATGACCATGGGCTGTATCGATGACAATAGCATCCGCACCAGCTTCAAACAATGCTTCCGCACGCTCAAAAGTGTCAGATGTAACTCCGACAGCACCTGCTACTAAAAGACGACCAAATTCGTCTTTCGCTGCATTTGGAAACTCAATAACTTTTTCGATATCCTTAATGGTAATCAAACCTGACAAACGACCATTTTCATCCACCAATGGTAATTTTTCAATACGGTGTTCTTGGAGAATCCGTTCAGCGGTCTCTAAATCAGTACCGACTGGTGCAGTTACTAGATTTTCACTAGTCATATGATTTGAAATTGGTTGATCATAATCAGAAATAAAACGTAAATCACGGTTGGTCAAAATCCCAACTAGTTTACGATTTTCCAAGGTTTCAACCACAGGAACACCACTGATACGGTACCGTCCCATAAGTTCGTCTGCCTCAGCAATGGTATGTTCAGGTGTTAAGAAAAATGGGTCAATGATAACGCCGTTTTCAGAGCGTTTTACTTTACGAACTTCATCTGCTTGTTGGGCAATGGACATATTTTTGTGAATAACCCCAAGTCCTCCAGCACGGGCAATGGCAATAGCCATTTGGCTTTCAGTGACTGTATCCATCGCAGCTGTGATGATTGGGATATTCAACACAAGGTTATCCGCCAATTTTGTACGAAGATCTGCATCGTTTGGTAATACATGACTTTCAGCTGGAATGAGCAATACATCATCGAAGGTATAACCTTTTTTCAAAAATTTAGTGTCCCAATTTGACATTCCCATTTTCCTCTTTTCTTTCTTTTTGAGCCAAGCTCGTCTTTTTTGATTGATAATATCATACCATTCTACGATAATTTGTCAATCATTTGTACAATATTTCAAAAAGAGGTATTAAAACCTCTTTTGAATCATTTTTTTATTGAATCATCTCAATATCAAGAGCTTACTTGAAATAGTTTAATCCCATAGCAGATTTGACTTGATCAAGCGTTTCTGCTGCAACCGAACGGGCTACTTCACTACCTTTTTGAAGCATATCATAAACTTGACCCATATCTTTAGCAAATTCAATCCGACGTTCGCGAATAGGGCCCAACTCTCTTTCAAGAATCTCTAACAAATAGCGTTTGGTTTTAACATCTCCTAAACCACCCCGTTGGTAATGGTCTTTCATTTCTTGAATGGTCGCTTGATCTTCTTCTTTTCCAAACACATCTAAATAATGGAAAACCATATTTCCTTCAATTTTTCCTGGATCTTCGACACGAATATGCTCAGGATCTGTATACATACTCATGACCTTTTTCTTCAAGGTGTCCATATCATCGGCTAAATAAATACCATTTCCAAGAGATTTAGACATCTTAGCATTCCCATCCAAGCCAGGCAAACGACCCGCGGCCTCATTTTCTGGGAAAATTCCTTCCGGTTCAACCAAAACATCGCAATGATACGCATGATTAAAAGAACGAACAATTTCACGAGTTTGCTCAATCATGGGCTTTTGATCAGTTCCAACAGGCACGAGATTGGCTTTAAAAGCGGTAATATCTGCAGCTTGGGAAACAGGATAAACCAAGAAACCAGATGGAATAGACTCTCCGAATCCTTTTTGGGCAATTTCTGTCTTAACGGTTGGGTTTCGTTCCAAACGTGAAACAGAGACCAAATTCATGTAATACATGGTCAATTCCGCTAGCTCAGGGATTTGACTTTGAATAAAAATAGTTGATTTCTTTGGATCTAAACCAGCTGCTAAATAATCTAGAGCAACATTTCCAATAGACTCAACAATGGTTTGTGGATCTTTAGCATGATCCGTTAGGGCTTGCTGATCGGCTAAAAAGACAAACATCTGGTACTTGTCTTCATTTTGCATAAGAACTCGATTCTTCAACGAACCGACATAGTGTCCAATATGGAGTTTCCCAGTTGGGCGATCTCCAGTTAAAATAATCGGCTTGGTCATTTTTCTTCCTCCCTGAAGTACAAAATAAAAGCCCACGCATAGCAAAAACTATGCGAGGGCGTCTGAGACACGGTGCCACCTCACTTAGAACAGCATATGCTGTTCTCTCTGACTCATCACAAATGAGTTGCACATAAGGCCTGCTAGCCGAATCTCTATTGGTTAAGATTCTATTTGAACATCAGTCCATTTCATTCTGTTTCGTTGCTTATTTTCAGCAACCATAAGCTCTCTAAAAAACGAATACAGATTACTCTTCTGATTGCTTTTCATTATATAATGACATCAAAGGAAAGTCAAGTTCTTCACCCTTTTCTACAGACTAAATGACTTCCTCCAACGCATAAGGGTATTCATTGAAAAATCAAGCGTTTTCTAGTAAAATAGGCTTATATAGACAGAAAAAGAGGAGAACTATACGTGCTAACAGTTACAGACGTCTCACTACGTTTTAGTGATCGTAAACTTTTTGATGATGTCAACATCAAATTTACAGAAGGAAATACCTATGGTTTGATTGGAGCCAATGGTGCTGGAAAATCAACCTTTTTAAAAATCTTAGCTGGGGATATTGAACCGACAACTGGTCATATTTCTCTTGGACCAGACGAACGTCTTTCTGTTCTTCGTCAAAATCACTTTGACTACGAAGATGAGCGTGCCATTGATGTCGTTATCATGGGAAATGAAAAACTTTATAGCATCATGAAGGAAAAAGATGCTATCTATATGAAGGAAGATTTTTCAGATGAAGACGGTGTCCGTGCAGCAGAACTCGAAGGAGAATTTGCTGAACTAGGTGGTTGGGAAGCGGAAAGTGAAGCTTCACAACTCCTCCAAAATCTGAATATTCCAGAAGAGCTCCACTACCAAAATATGAGTGAACTAGCAAATGGAGATAAAGTGAAAGTCCTCCTAGCCAAAGCTCTCTTTGGTAAACCAGACGTCCTTCTTTTGGACGAGCCGACCAACGGTCTTGATATTCAATCTATTACCTGGTTAGAAGATTTCTTGATTGATTTCGAGAATACCGTTATCGTTGTATCCCACGACCGTCACTTCTTGAATAAAGTATGTACCCACATGGCCGACCTAGACTTTGGAAAAATCAAACTCTATGTTGGTAACTATGATTTCTGGAAAGAATCATCTGAACTGGCTGCCAAATTGTTAGCAGACCGGAATGCCAAAGCAGAAGAAAAAATCAAACAACTACAAGAATTTGTGGCTCGTTTCTCTGCCAATGCGTCAAAATCAAAACAGGCAACGTCACGTAAAAAGATGCTTGACAAGATTCAGTTAGAAGAAATTGTCCCATCTAGCCGAAAATACCCATTTATCAGCTTTAAAGCGGAGCGAGAAATTGGGAATGATCTGTTGACAGTAGAGAACTTATCTGTAAAGATTGACGGTGAAACTATTCTTGACAACATCAGCTTCATCTTACGTCCAGGTGACAAGACAGCTCTTATCGGACAAAACGACATCCAAACAACTGCCTTGATCCGCGCTATTATGGGTGAAATCGAATATGAAGGAACTGTCAAGTGGGGCGTCACAACGAGTCGCTCTTACTTACCAAAAGACAATTCAGCTGACTTTGCAGGTGGCGAGTCAATTCTTGACTGGCTCCGTCAATTCGCAAGTAAAGAAGAAGATGATAATACCTTCCTTCGTGGTTTCCTCGGACGCATGCTCTTTTCTGGAGACGAGGTTAACAAGCCTGTCAACGTCTTGTCAGGGGGAGAAAAAGTGCGCGTGATGCTTTCAAAACTCATGCTTTTGAAATCAAATGTTCTTGTACTTGACGATCCTACAAATCACTTGGATTTGGAATCTATTTCAAGCTTGAACGATGGATTGAAAAACTTCAAAGAATCAATCATCTTTGCCAGTCACGACCATGAGTTTATTCAAACTCTTGCCAACCATATCATTGTTCTTTCAAAAAATGGTGTCATTGACCGGATTGATGAAACCTATGATGAATTCTTAGAAAACCAAGAAGTTCAAGCAAAAGTTAAAGAACTTTGGAAAGACTAAGAAATCGCTCCAAAAAATCAAAAACCCTGGAACCTTTGTTTCAGGGTATTTCAATAGACTATATGAAATTTAAAAAATATCTATCACACCCCATCATTGTTTACTTTACAGCTTTTTTACTTCCCTTTACAATCTTATTTTTCGTCTACCTCAGTCAGGGTATTTATTGGGGGAGTGAAACTTCTCCTTTATTAGGTGATGGCTTTCATCAATACGTTATTTTCGACGTTACTTTACGAAATATTTTGCACGGGACCGACAGCCTCCTTTACAGCTTTACAAGTGGGCTCGGCTTAAATTTCTACGCTCTTTCCAGCTATTACTTAGGAAGTTTTCTATCTCCCTTTGTCTTCTTCTTTGACAGTTTATCCATGGTTGATTCCGTCTATCTCTTTACACTAATAAAAATAGGCTTGATTGGGTTGTCAACTTATTATTCCATTAAGGAAATCTATCCTAAACTGCAACAATTATTGATTCTTTCACTGTCAACTTTGTTTGCGTTAATGAGCTTCTCCATCAGTCAGATTGAAATCAAAACCTGGCTCGATGTCTTCATTTTGGCTCCGCTCATTCTCTTAGGTTTACACCGTTTAATGACTCAAAAGAAGCGCGTTCTATACTTTACAAGTCTGACCATCCTCTTTATCCAAAATTATTATTTTGGATTTATGATGGCTCTCTTCTTGACTTTATGGTTTTTTACTCAGCTTTCCTGGGACTTTAAAGAAAGAAGATCTTCTTTCTTTGACTTTACAATTGTGTCAATTTTAGCAGGGGTCACTAGCTTGATCATGATTTACCCCACCATATTGGATTTACGAACTCATGGGGAAAACTTTACAAAGATTACAAGAACCTTTACAGAAAATAGTTGGTACTTAGACGTTTTTGCAAAGAATTTAATTGGTAGTTTTGATACAACAAAATATGGGGCTATCCCTATGATCTATGTTGGTCTATTTCCATTCTTACTTGCCTTTCTATTTTTCTTTGTCAAATCGATTCGGTTTCACGTGAAACTAGCTTATTTGACTTTATTAGTCATTCTTATTGCAAGTTTCTATTTACAAGCTCTGGATTTATTCTGGCAAGGTATGCATGCTCCTAATATGTTTCTTCACCGTTATGCCTGGCTTTTTTCATTGACTATTTTGTTCATGGCGGCAGAAGCACTAAATCGGTTAAAAGAAATCAATTGGCAACGACTCTGCCTAACTTTCAGTTTAGTTAGCATTGGATTTATCCTCACCTTTCTCTATCGCAAGCATTATTCTTTCTTAACAAGCAGTCATTTTGTCTTGACACTAGAATTCCTTCTTGTATTCTTTACTGTGACACTTGCCTTTACAGTTCGTAAACTTTCTTATCCAATTTTTTCTGCTGTTATTCTCTTCTTCTGTTTGTTTGAAATTAGTATAAACAGCTATTATCAGATCGATGGGATTGCAAATGAATGGGTATTTGCAGCTCGTTCTTCTTACCAAGGAAAGATTCCAGCAATTGATAAATTGACATCAAGTTTACAGGATGATCAAAATTTTTACCGAACAGAGATTCTCCAATCTCAAACAGGTAATGATAGTATGAAATATAATTTTAGAGGGATCTCCCAGTTTTCATCTGTCAGAAATACAGATACCAGTTCGACCCTAGACAAACTCGGTTTTAAATCAGATGGAACCAACTTGAACTTGCGCTATCAAAACAATACATTACTAATGGATAGTCTGTTCGGGATCAAATACAATATTTCAGATAGGAATCCCCAAAAGTTTGCTTTTCATAAATTGGAAACGCAAGGAAATCAGACCTTGTATCAAAATGAAAAAGCTCTTTCACTAGCATTTCTAACCGCAAGTCCCTACAAGGATATCCCATTTTCTAATCTAACCTTAGATAACCAAAAGAACTTTCTCAATCATCTAACGGGTCAATCGTTGACTTACTATCAGCGATTACATCCACTGAAAACTGGTGCAGACGATCCTTCTCAAGGACCTCAAAAGGCCAAAGTTGAAGCAGATAGTTTTCTGACTTATGCCAGTATCGAATATGAGCTCTATGTTCAAAACGATAGTCAACTTTATGTAAACCTTCCTTCTTTAGAATTTGAGAATGAAGATTATACCGATGTGGAGATCATTACGAATGGCCAAGTCAACCGCTATACAACAGACAATGTATTTCCATTCTTCACCATTGGTCACTTTACAGCAGGAGAAACTGTTAAGGTTCGAATTGCCTTCCCTGAAAATTCTACAGTAACCTTCCAAACTCCAGAATTTTTTGCTTTGAACCTTCAAGCCTACCAGGAAGCCTTTGAAAGGTTGCACCAACAAGAAGTTCATGTGCAAACCAAAGGAAATACCGTTACTGCAGATTTTTCAGCAGACCACCATACAAGTCTCTTTTTCACCCTTCCTTATGATAAAGGGTGGACAGCGACGATCAATAATCAACCTGTCCCTATTCGAAGGGCTCAAAAAGGATTTATGGCTGTTGATGTCCCTAAAGGAAAAGGACAAGTTGTTCTACATTTCGTTCCACATGGGTTAAAAGAAGGAACCATCGCTTTCCTACTCGGAATTATTTCCTTCGCTTGCTACAATGCTATTCGAAATAAATCTCAATCCTCAAAAAATCAGTAAATTTGCATCATAAAGAGCCCCTTAAGTTGGAAGGGGCTCTTATTTTATACAAAAAAAAGCATCCCTTAGGATGCTAGTTTAGCTCCGCCAGTAGGACTCGAACCTACGACATCATGATTAACAGTCATGCGCTACTACCAACTGA
>NZ_JVIQ01000052.1:0-2660 GCF_001072745.1 Streptococcus sp. 400_SSPC
TGTATTTACAACGTTTTAGAAAGTTTTAGAAAACTTTAGAAAGTATATATGGAGCCGGTGGGAATCGAACCCACGTCCAAACACCTGCCAACATATTTGTCTACAACCATAGGTTATGTATTGGTTTAACAGTCCCTCGACACATAACTCAAGCCAAGAAACTGCGAGTCCATTAATCTCTTATCAAACTGCTAGACAAAGTTTGATCGTATCTCGCTAAAATTAAGACCTGTCATCAGACACGAGCAATCCGAATCGGGTCACGCCTGCTGGTTTTTAGGCAGCTAGAGCGTAAGAAGTGTTATTTTTTGCAGTTATATTTAACTGAGCGTTTACGTCGCCACACGAGTCGCAAAATATGCCTCATAATGCCTGTCGAATCCGTAACGACCCCAAAATGATATACTCAAGTTTATCATTTTTTGGGTAAAATGGCAAAAGAAAAAGAGGAATTCCTCCCTCTTTCATTCTTATTGCAAGTTCAATTTGAATTTTGTTACATAATGAACTGTAAAGTACATCGCTACAATTTTCACTAGTTCATAGATATAAGCCGGAATAAAGTTAACAGCCAATACATCACTAAGGGTATCATAATAGCCACTTGACAGATATGAAAGGCTGGTTAACTCCACAGTAGGAAACATTCTTCCAATGATGCTAAGAACAACCCAAAGAATAAAACCAAAGACAAAGGCCATTACGACACGATGATTAATAAAAAGTTGGCCCAGTGAAATCGCACAATAGAGCATCAAAATCCCTGAAATGGTTGCTAACAATTGGAAAAATAAGGTTTGCCAAAACAGAGGGCCACCAATACGTTCAAGAAGTAGACCAAGCACCTCAAAGATATTCTGTTGTTGAGAAAGTCCAATTACACCTAGGAAAATAACCAAAGAAAGGACCAAGCTAATAAAACAGAAGATACTCCAAATCAAAGCAGATGTAGCTTTTGCAAGTAAAACGGTATGAGAGCTAGTTGGCAAAGTCCACGTCAAATAACCTTCTCGACCAAAAATATTATTATAAAAACGACGAATAATAATGATATAGTTGGTCAAGGTCAACCCAATGTAACCCGCAAAAATAACCAGAACAACAATTCCCACAATCGTATAGGTTGTATCTGCTGTATAACTTGCTGCGCCAGTAATAACACTAGAAGCTAATAAACCAGCAAAAATTGCGAGAATAGCAAGCACACCCGAAATAATGAGATACCACTTATAGGTTGCTTTTAATTCATATTTCATTAATTTCCCAAACATAAGAGCCTCCTAATACATTCTAAATTGTTCACGGAAGATCTCATCAATCGATTTACCGTATTGGTTACGAAGAACAGTTGTGTTTTCATGCAACAGAATACGACCTTGATTGATAAAGAGTGCTTCATCCAAGACTTGCTCAACGTCCGCAATCAAGTGGGTTGAAATCAATACTGATGAGTTTGGACGACGATTTTGAATGATGGTTCTAAGAATGTAGTCACGCGCAGCAGGGTCCACTCCACCAATTGGTTCATCGAGAATGTACAAATCCGCTTCACGGCTCATGACCAAAATTAATTGAACTTTTTCTTTATTCCCTTTAGAGAGTTGTTTCAACTTTTGCTCTGGGTGCAATTGTAAGTCGTTCAACAATTGATAGGCACGTTGCACATTGAAATCTTTATAGAAGTCTTGGAAGAAACGAAGAGTCTCTGAAATCTTCATATTCTCATCCAAATAAGTTGTATCTGGTAAATAAGAAACGACTTGTTTGGTTCTTGCAGACGGCACTTCACCATGGATATAAACATTTCCCGAAGTAGGTTGCAAAAGCCCATTCACTAATTTAATGATGGTTGTTTTACCACTTCCGTTTGGTCCTAACAAACCAATGATACGACCCGGTTGAATATTGACACTCACATCATATAAGGCAATGTGCTTACCATACACTTTTTGAACATGGTCTAAGTAGACCAAAGGGTACTGATTCATAATCTTCTCCTTAATTTAATAATGATTCTATTATAACCTTACTAAGAAGTGATTGCAAGATATAATCGTAAAAGAAGATAGAATGTTCGTACTATTTGACATCCAAACCATCTTCACTAAAAAAAGAGGAACATCTGTCCCTCCTTTAAAACAATTTATTTAATTCCCAATGCAATCCGCGCATAGCGACTCATCTTCTCAACCGTCCAAGCTGGATACCAGACCAATTTCACATCAACCTTGGTCACTTCTTCCATTCCTGTTAAGGCATCATAAATCTGATCCGTCAGCAAGTCTGCTAATGGGCAACCCATGGTGGTTAGGGTCATATCGATTTCTGTTTCGCCGGTTTCACCATCAAACCGAATTTCGTAGACCAAACCGAGGTTGACAATATCAATACCTAATTCAGGATCGATGACCTGCTCTAGATTTTCAAGAATACGGTTTTTAATTTGTTCGATTTCTTCTGTCGTATAACTCATTCTTCACTCCTTCTTCACTCGGTTCAACCCCAGGAAGAATTTTTTGTTTACAGCAAGACCTAGATTCAAAGGGCCTTAGAAAAGGTCCCCCGGACCAGCCTCGCTATTTAATTTCTTAGCTCGGGTTAAAAATGTCCACTGGACATGGGTTGCTTTTCCATTTCTAGGCAACCGTTAAAAAGATCCC
>NZ_JVIQ01000053.1:0-22626 GCF_001072745.1 Streptococcus sp. 400_SSPC
GAACTTTTTCAAAGTTCCATGACTAATTATTGAGCCTAAGGTCTCAATAATTCCGAATGCCTGGAACAATTATGTTTCAGGCATTTTTCTCACAGCGGAAAGTTTTTGATCTTCGTAAATAACTAAAAATTAAAAGTCATTTTTGATAATCATCTAACTGTTTTATGTAAAACAATAGCTTGTCTACATACTCAAGCGGTTAAACCGCTTTTTTCTATCTAATGTTAAATACTAATAAAATGTCTAAGGGACAGCTCTTATCAACCAAACCATTTCTTCCAAAGAGAAGGTTTGGTCGGTTTCTTTTCTTCCTCCCAGAGATCTGCAAAAGCAGATCGGAGGTCCTTGTCAGTAGTGGTAACTGGTGCATCTGTATGAATCACGAGCCCAAAAGGAGAGGAGTCGTGTTCCTCCGAAACAATAGTCGCCTGGCAACCAAATTCTTTTGCTTGTTTTAGATAGCTCAACTGGACGCTAGAATCAACATTTGGAGAAATCTTTACAAAGAGAGGGCTAGCTTGTTCATTCAATCTTTTCAGCACCTTCAAAAAGCCCTTCTGAAGCTGAGGACTATTGCTTGTTTTTAAATCGGCATATCCTAGAACGCGCTCTTCAAAGGTACCTAGAAAGCGACGTTGTTCATCAGGATTTAATTTTAGGCCACCGTTAGCCTTTTCCATAATTTCTTTAGATAGATCAGTCATAAGAATAGTATATCATATTTTAGGTTGAAAATGCCAAACGAATAAAGGCTGTCCCAAACAAAAAGAAAGCGATTTCTTGATAAAGTTAAGGAAAATCTGCACAAAGATAACGTTTTTTCTTGAAAAACGCGTATTTTTAAGGTATCATAGAGGTGTAAAAAATTTAAACTCAAAGGAGAGTAAGAAATGTCAATTATTACTGATGTTTACGCTCGCGAAGTCCTAGACTCACGCGGTAACCCAACACTTGAAGTAGAAGTTTATACTGAATCAGGTGCTTTCGGACGTGGTATGGTTCCATCTGGAGCTTCTACTGGTGAACACGAAGCAGTTGAACTTCGCGACGGTGACAAATCTCGTTACGGTGGTCTTGGAACTCAAAAAGCTGTTGACAATGTAAACAACATCATTGCTGAAGCAATCATCGGTTACGATGTTCGTGATCAACAAGCTATTGACCGTGCAATGATCGCTCTTGACGGTACTCCTAACAAAGGTAAATTGGGTGCGAACGCAATCCTTGGTGTGTCTATCGCTGTAGCTCGTGCTGCTGCTGACTACCTTGAAATCCCACTTTACAGCTACCTTGGTGGATTCAACACTAAAGTTCTTCCAACTCCAATGATGAACATCATCAACGGTGGTTCTCACTCAGATGCTCCAATCGCTTTCCAAGAGTTTATGATCTTGCCAGTTGGTGCACCTACATTTAAAGAAGCTCTTCGTTACGGTGCTGAAATCTTCCACGCTCTTAAGAAAATCCTTAAATCACGTGGTTTGGAAACTGCCGTAGGTGACGAAGGTGGATTCGCTCCTCGTTTCGAAGGAACTGAAGATGGTGTTGAAACTATCCTTGCTGCGATCGAAGCTGCTGGATATGTACCAGGTAAAGACGTATTCATCGGGTTTGACTGTGCATCATCAGAATTCTACGATAAAGAACGTAAAGTCTACGACTACACTAAATTCGAAGGTGAAGGCGCTGCTGTACGTACTGCTGCAGAACAAATCGACTACCTTGAAGAATTGGTTAACAAATACCCAATCATCACTATCGAAGATGGTATGGATGAAAATGACTGGGACGGATGGAAAGCTCTTACTGAACGTCTTGGTGGAAAAGTTCAATTGGTTGGTGACGACTTCTTCGTAACAAACACTTCATACCTTGAAAAGGGTATCGCAGAAGGAGCAGCTAACTCAATCCTTATCAAAGTTAACCAAATCGGTACTCTTACTGAAACATTCGATGCTATCGAAATGGCTAAAGAAGCTGGTTACACTGCCGTTGTATCACACCGTTCAGGTGAAACTGAAGATTCAACAATCGCTGACATCGCAGTTGCAACAAACGCAGGACAAATCAAGACTGGTTCACTTTCACGTACAGACCGTATCGCTAAATACAATCAATTGCTTCGTATCGAAGATCAACTTGGTGAAGTAGCTGAATACCGTGGATTGAAATCATTCTACAACTTGAAAAAATAAGCTAGTTTACTAGACTAAAAAGATCCTTGAGTTTTCTCAAGGATTTTTTTTGCTATCGAGCTAAACAAAAAATCCTCAACCAAGTAGTTGAGAATTTTAGGGATTAGAATAAGCCTTTGATTTTATCAACAGCACCGCTCACTAGATCGTTTCCAGCAACAAGAGCTTTTGCTTGTTCTAAGTAGTCACCAAGGTTATCCTTGTTGTCATCGATAAATTTTTTAGCAGCATCGAAATCTTTCTTTTCGATCATTTCTTTGACTTGGTTAAATAAATCCATTGGGTTCATGAGTTTTCTCCTATAACCTATTTATTATTATCACTATTTAATCACTTTTTAACCAAACTAGCAAGCGTTTTGATTCTTAGTTGAAGAGGACACAAACCGCCTCTGGTACGTGGAAATCATGGCTTAATTCAGTCAATCTACCACTCGTTTTATCGCGTTTAAAAACAGTGGCATTGTCTGAATCTTGATGAACTGCAATGAGATATTCTTGGTCCGGACTAAGAATGAAATCACGTGGATTGAGTCCATTGGTTGGAACGATTTCCAGAAGCACTAAGCTACCATCTGCCAAGATTTCATAAACTGCAATGGAGTTATGGGCACGATTTGAGGCATAGAGGAATTTCCCATCCTCTGAGAGGCGAATAGCAGCGGCCCATTTTTGACCTTCATACTCTTTAGGTAGGGTTGAGATGGTTTGGAAATGTTCAAAGTAGCCAAGTCCGTCATAGAAAAGGACATCGATGGTAGCGTTTAATTCGTTAATGAGGTAGGCGGTCTTGTAATGAGAGTGGAAAATGATATGACGTGGACCAGCACCTGGAGCTGTTTGATAGGTTTGAGTCTTCGTTAGTTTACCAAGATCATCGACTTGATAGACCACTACTTGATCGGTACCCAAATCACAAGTGATGAGTAGCTTATCGGGAGTGAGATCTGCATAATGTACATGGGGACTCGCTTGGTTTTCGTGAGGTCCAGAACCCTGATGAGTCGCTTGGTCGACAAAGGTTAAATGACCATCTTCATGGATGCGATATGAGAGGACTTGTCCCTTGTGGTAGTTAGCTCCATAGACCAAGCCACGCGCCTCATCAACAGAGACATAACAGAGGGGCGCCCCTTCCTCGACCACATGATTGATTAACTGGTGATCAGGACTAAAGCTTGCAATGCCGCCAAGACCTTGCTCCGCACCCACACTGTATAAGAAACCAGCTTTTGAAAAAGCGAGATAGGTTGGGTTTGGCTCTTGAGCAACTAGTTCTAAGTCGCTAAGTTGACCAGTTCTTTCATCGAAGGAAGCCTTATAAATTCCTTTAGAGTCTCGTTTGGTATAGGTTCCGAAATAAATATCTTGCATCACATGCACCTCGACTTTGTTGATAGCTCCATTATATCAGAAAAGAAGGGGATGGAAAACGATTAGGTGAAGGATTGACAAGCTAAGCATTAAAAAAAAGCTCACATTTCAGCTATATCGTGAAATTATGGACTAAAAATGCTAAAATAAAGACAGATTGAAAACGAAGGAGATTCCCGTGGAACATAAAGAAAAAGATTTTAGTTTATCCTGGTTTTTTAAATGGTTTGTAGATAATAAAGCCATTACTGTTTTTCTAGTAACCTTACTGATGGGATTGAATATTTTAGTTCTCAGCAAGATTAGTTTTATTTTTACACCCCTGTTAGAGTTTGGAGCAGCAGTCATGCTACCAGTCATTATTTCAGGGCTCCTCTATTATTTGTTAAATCCAATCGTGGACTTTTTGGAAAGGCACCGAGTCAAACGGATCATTGCAATTTCCATCGTCTTTATTTTGATCGCGCTTCTCATTTTATGGGGCTTGGCTGTCGCTATTCCAGCTATTCAACATCAAGTTCTTAGTTTTATGAAGAACCTGCCAGATTACTTGGAAAAGGCCAATAGGACCATCGATGATGTCTTAGACAACAAAGTGTCGCCAGAAATCAAGCCTCAGCTGGATGAATGGACCAGCCAATTGTCGCAGAATATTACCAGTTGGGCGAGTTCTTTTTCCGCCCGAGCAGTCAACTGGGTCAGCAATCTGATTACTGTCGCCTCTCAGGTCATTATCGCTTTGATTATTATGCCTTTTATCGTCTTCTATCTTTTGAGAGATGGAAAGAACTTAAAAGGGCAAATCATCCGTTTCTTGCCAACCAAGATTCGTAAATCTGCAGACAAAGTACTGTCTGATGTCAATACACAATTGGCTAATTATGTCAGAGGTCAGATTACTGTTGCTATCATCGTAGCTTTAATGTTTATTCTTCTGCTTAAGATCATTGGGCTTCGTTACGCTGTGACACTCGGTGTAACCGCTGGTTTTTTGAACTTGATACCATACTTGGGCAGCTTCTTGGCCATGCTCCCAGCCTTAGTCTTGGGGTTGGTGGCAGGACCAGAGATGTTTGTCAAAGTCGTCATTGTCTTTATTGTTGAGCAAACAATCGAGGGACGTTTCGTTTCCCCACTTGTCTTGGGGAGTCAGCTCAATATCCACCCAATCACGATTCTGTTTGTATTGATTACTTCTGGCTCTATGTTTGGAATCTGGGGAGTCTTCTTAGGAATCCCGGTTTATGCTTCGGCTAAAGTAGTCATCAGTGCTCTATTTGAATGGTATAAAGAGGTCAGTGGTTTGTACGAAAAGGACGAAGTTGAGGAAATTCAAAGTGAAGAATAGTCAAAAAATTCTAGAAGCAATTGAGAAACAAGAGCTAGATCGTCTGCCAGCTTATTTGGATAAGGCTTTGCTAGAAGATGATCCAGCTACCTTGTTAGAATTGGGACAATATTTTGAAAGTATTGGTTTTTACCCAGAAGCCAAGCAAACCTACTTGCATCTGAGAGATGATTATCCAGAGGTCTATCTGAGTCTAGCCACTATCGTAGCGGAAGATGGACTAATGGAAGAAGCCTTTGCTTATTTGGAAGAAATCCCGGAAAGTTCGGAATGGTATCTAGCCAGTCTCTTAGTCAAGGCAGACCTCTACCAAAGTGAGGGCTTGGCAGATGTGGCTCGAGAAAAACTGATGGAAGCAGCGACTCTTTCAGATGACCCTATTATTCAACTAGGCTTGGCAGAGATTGATTTAGAACTTGAAAATTACCAAGAAGCCATTCAAGAGTATGCTCAGTTAGACAACCGTCTCATTTTAGAAGAAACGGGCATTTCCACATACCAGCGGATTGGCTATGCTTATGCGAATCTGGGTCGGTTTGAGTCTGCTATTGAGTTTTTAGAAAAGGCCTTGGAAATTGAGTTTGATGACCAGATTGCCTATGAATTGGCAACCCTTCTCTCTGACCGAGAAGAGTATCAACGTTCTCTGATCTACTTCAAGCAGATTGATACACTGTCGCCAGACTTTGAAGGGTATGAATACGGCTATGCCTTGGCTCTACAAGCTGAGAATGACCGAAAAACAGCGCTAGCGATAGCAGAGCAGGGGATCCAAAAGAATCCTTTCGACGCCTACCTCCTCCTTCTAGCTTCCCAGTTGGCCTACGAGTTGCACCAGCCAGAAAAGGCAGAAAACTATCTGTTAGAAGCCAAAGAAGTAGCTGAGGACCTCGAAGACATCGCCCTTCGCCTAACAACCTTTTATTTGGAACAGGAACGCTATGAAGACGTCCTTGAATGGCAAGAAGTGGAAGTGGAGAATGTCGTCACCCGCTGGAATATCGCTCGTGCCTTGGTAGCACTCGAAGAGGTTGAAAAAGCAGAACCAATCTATGAAGGGCTCTACCCAGATTTGAAAGAAAATCCAGAGTTCTTAGAAAGCTATAGTTTCCTCTTAAGAGAGTTGGGGGATATTGCAAAAGCCCGGGAAGTGGCAGAAGGCTATTTGCAGCTAGTGCCAGATGATGGGCAAATGCAAGCTTTCTATGAGAGTCTGCTAGAAGAATAATTAAATAACCCAGGTGGAGCGGGATCCGAACAAGTATGTATCATTGTTCTGGCCCGCTCTTTTTTAAACAGTCTTTCTGTTATTGTCCTTGAGAATATGGTATACTGGAAGGGCTAAAAAGAAGACAAGATGAATGAGGGAGAAAAAATGGAACCGGTGAAATTGTTTCAATACAATACCTTGGGGGCTTTGATGGCAGGTCTCTATGGGGGATCCTTTACCATTAAAGAATTACTGGAGCATGGAGATTTAGGAATTGGGACCTTGGACTCAATCGATGGCGAATTGATCGTCTTAGATGGTAAGGCTTATCAAGCTAAGGGTTCAGGAGAGGAACCAGAGATTGTGGAAGTATCTCCAGATGCGACCGTCCCTTATGCGGCTATTGTTCCCCACCAGGCCGAAGTGATTTTTCGGCAACGCTTTGAAATGACAGATGAGGAATTAGAGGCTCGCATTGAATCTTATTACGATGGCGAAAATCTGTTTCGTTCGATTAAGATTCATGGTGATTTTGCAAAAATGCATGTGCGCATGATTCCCAAATCGACCTCGGAAACCAAATTTGCAGATGTGGCGACCCATCAGCCAGAATTTACACGAGAAAATGTTACAGGAACCATTGTTGGTTTTTGGACGCCAGAGATGTTTCATGGGGTCAGTGTAGCAGGCTATCACCTTCACTTTATCTCAGATGACCATACCTTCGGGGGGCATGTCATGGATTTTGTCATCAAAGAAGGCATTGTTGAAGTTGGGGCTATTGATCAATTGGACCAACGCTTCCCCGTCCAGGACCGCCAGTATCTCTTTGCCAAGTTCAATGTTGACCAAGTCAAAGAGGATATCCACAAATCAGAATAAAACAAAAGGGCTGAGAATCATCTCAGCCCTTTTTATTACTCATTGATGCGCATGGATTTAATTTTTTCTTCTTCAGGGGTGACCCGAAGGGTTTTTTGACCGGTATAGGTTACAAAGCCAGGTTTTCCTCCGGTTGGTTTGTTAAGTTTCTTGGTTTCAATCATGTCGACTTGGACCAGATTGGACAGGCGTCCCTTAGAGAAATAGGCTGCCAGCTCAGCTGCATCGGTTTTGACCTCATCTGAAGGGTTGAGGTTACCTGTAATGACCACATGACTACCTGGAATATCCTTAGCGTGGAACCAGAGTTCGTCCTTTTTAGCCATTTTGAAGGTCAATTCTTCGTTTTGAAGATTGTTCCGGCCGACCAGGATAATGGTTTTGCCGTCTGATGCTAAGTACTTCTCTGGTTTTTTCCGTTTATGGATTTTTTCTCGATTACGTCGTTTGATAAAGCCTGTTTGGATCAGCTCTTCGCGAATCTCGGCTACTTCAGAAAGGCTGGCTTGGGCCAGAGCAGTTTCGACTGTTTCCAGGTAGGAGATGGTTTCCTTGGTTTCCTGGATGAGAGAGGTCAAATGTTTAACGGCCTCTTTTAGCTTTTGGTAGCGCTTGAAGTAGCGTTGCGCATTTTGACTAGGAGTCAAGGCCTTATCCAAGGCAATGGTAATAGGCTGGTTGGTATAGTAGTTGTCTAAGGTGACTTGGTCTTGATCATTTGGGACTTGATGGAGGAAGGTGGTGAGCAGTTCGCCTTTTTGACGGAATTCTTCGGCATTTTCTGTCGCCGCTAGTTCAGCTTCCTGTTTGGCCAATTTTTTCCGGTTCTTTTCTAGGTCATTGTCCACCTTGCGGATCAGTTCCCCAGCTTGTTGCTGGACCCGGTCGCGCTCAGCCTTGTCCAAGTAGTAGTGGTCAAGTAGATCTGATAAGGTCTCGAAGGTCTCCTCCTGGCTATCTGCATAAGCGAGAGCAGCAAAAGATTTTTTCGTTAGACGGGGATCTGTTGGAGCTTCAAAGAATGCTCGGAAGGTTTTTAATTTTTCTCCGCTTTCTAATCGACTGGCCAATTCTTGAGCAGTATCACGACCAAGACCCTGGAAATGGGTTTGAAGATTTTTAGGTGTCAACTCTTCTCGGTGAAGAAAGGCGAATAAGGCTTCGTCCTTGATGGTAAAGGGGTTGACCGCTTCGGTTTTTGGAGGAGCTACATAGGTCGAACCTGGCAAGAGGGTCCGGTAGCTATTTTGAGAGAAGCCCACATGCTTGATCGCTTCGATGATTTTTCCAGTTGCCTTGTCCAGAAGAATGATATTGCTGTGCTTGCCCATGATTTCGATGATCAGGGTCACAGATATATCATCTCCAATCTCATTTTTATTAGAGACGGCAATTTCTAAAATACGGTCATTCTCCAGTTGCTGGATTTGCTCAATGACTGCCCCTTGGAGATACTTGCGCATGACCATGATAAAGGTATTAGGGAAGGCAGGATTCTCAAAATTGGTCTGGGTCCGTTGGATCCGACCAAAAACAGAATGGGAAGACAGCAAGAGTTTTTGATTCTTGCGGTTGCTACGAATTTGTAAAACCAACTCTTGTTCAAAGGGTTGGTTAATTTTTTGGATGCGACCATATAGGAGTTCGCTTTGTAATTCATTCACCATATGGTGTAAAAAAAATCCATCAAAAGACATGGGGTTCCTCAACATTCTAGACTAGTTCTAGTAAATTATATCAAAAAAGTGCCTGAAAACCCAGTAAGAAGGAGGTTTTCAATCCTTGTGAAAGTGTCCGTTAGAAAATGAATTTCAGGAAATGACGAACGTTTTCAAAAAAAACATAAAAAAGTATTGACAAGGTTTACAGAAACATTTACAATGGATTCAATTAGAAAAGTAATAAATGAAAATTTATTAGAGAGCTCACGGTTGGTGGAAGTGGGTAGTGGACATTTATGAAATTGGACTAATGATGAGATGAATTTGAAACAATAAAAATTCGGTCGGCACACCTTATCGTGCAACTTGTTGCTAGACAAGACAGAGATATGGGAGGAGTTTATCCATTTTCCCATAAGTGAGGTGGCACCGCGATGACACGTCCTCACATAGCTATAGCTATGTGTGGGCGTGTTTTTTGTTTCAAAAAGAAGGGAGAAAAGAAGATGAAGAAACGATGGCGACTCAGTCTTTAACAAAGATGCGAAAAAACGAAAAAAATAAATAATTGAGGTAAGAAATATGAAAAACAAACGTGTATTGGGAATGATTGGTGCTTTGCTAGCTGTTATTTTAGTAGCTGTTGTCTATCCAATGTTAAACAATAAAAATGGTGCTAATAAAGCAGATGGAACTAAAAAGGTAAAAGTCGGTGTCTTGCAGTTGGTCAGCCACCCATCGCTAGACGAAATCTACAAGGGGATTCAAGATGGCTTAGCTGAAGAAGGCTACGATAAGGACAAGATTGAGATCGAATTCCTCAATGCGGAAGGAGACCAAAACAAGGTTGCAACCATGAGCAAGCAATTGGTCCAAAACAACAACGACGTCTTGATCGGAATCGCAACCCCATCTGCTCAAGGTTTGGCTAGTGCGACTAAGGACAAACCAATTGTCATGGGTGCTATCACAGACCCAGTCGGCGCTAACTTGGTCAAAGATTTGAAAAAACCAGGTGGCAATATCACAGGAGTATCTGACCACAACCCAACGGAACAACAGTTGAAGTTAATCAAAGAGTTGACTCCAAACGTGAAAACAATCGGGGTTCTTTACTCAACCAGTGAAGATAATTCTAAAACGCAAGTAGAAGAATTTACAAAATTGGCTGAAAAAGCAGGCTACAAGGTGGTTCCTTATTCAGTCCCTTCTACAAATGAAATTGCTTCAACGGTTTCTGTCATGACTGGTAAAGTAGATGCCATCTGGGTTCCAATCGACAACACCATCGCTTCAGCCTTCTCAACTGTAGTCGAAGCAAACAAAACAGCTAAAAAACCAATCTTCCCAAGTGCAACAGCAATGGTCGAAGCTGGTGGTTTAGGGTCAGTCGTTGTCGACCAACACGATCTTGGAGTGGCAACTGGTAAAATGGCTGCGAAAATCTTGAAAGGTCAAAAACCAGGTGATACACCAGTCGAAATCTTCACAGATGGTAAATCTGTCATCAACAAAAAAGTGGCAGAAGAATTAGGCATTACCATTCCAGAATCTGTCTTGAAAGAAGCTGGACAAGTCATCGAATAAAAACAAACGAATAACAAGAATGGCAAGGGAATTTGGCTTTGGCAGGTCTTTAAATCCTGACCTTTAAAAATGTTCACCAGTGCTCATGACCAGCTTTTTTACTCATGGTAGAGGAGAAAGAAATGGAAGTCAAGATAACAGATCTTCATCCGACCCAACTATATTTATCAGAAAAGAAGTTACATGATATCCAGATGCTTGATCAGTCGGCAGAAATCATCAATGTGGATCCGATTAGTGTTCTTGCATTTGGAAATTGCTTCTTGATTACAGACGGGCATCACAGGGCATATCAGGCTTTATTGGCTAGTCGGGATACGATTTCTGCTGAGTTTGATAGAGATGGTGGTGATGAGCTCTATCATCTCTATGCGCAAGCTTGCGAGGAAAGAAAGATATCCTCTGTTCTGGATTTAAAACATCGTATCTTACCTCAAGATGAGTATGAAGCAAAATGGTATAACTGGTGTGATGGTTTTAACCAAGCAGCAACTCTTCTATTGAAAAGGAAAGCAGATGAAACAGACAAGGCAAATAAATAATGCCCTGCGTCTTGTTTCTTTGTCTATTGAAATTAGTCTCATCTAACTTGTTTTTTAACTAAAAATCTGATAAACTAGAATGTAATTGAATAGAAATCTGCAAGACTAGTACCTCAAGGGAAGTGCAACAGGGAGAAGAGCCGTGACTGAAAGCTCTTTGCATGAAAGCTGAGTGAATTCACTTGCGCAAGGATTTAGAAATTAAGGTCTGAGTTTCAGATAAAAAACGGATGGTACCGCGTGTCAACGCTCCGAATATGGATGTGGCGCGTGGTTTTTTCTATGTCTGAGTGAGGACCATGATGGAGGAAATATGTCAACGATTGAAGAACAACTAAAAGCGCTTCGAGAAGAAACGCTGGCAGCCTTGAAGCAGATCTCTGCTGAAAATAAAAAAGAGATGCAAGAGCTACGCGTCTCTGTCCTTGGGAAGAAAGGCTCTCTAACCGAGATCCTCAAAGGGATGAAAGATGTCTCTGCTGAGATGCGTCCGGTCATCGGGAAACACGTTAATGAAGCCCGTGATGTTTTGACGGCTGCCTTTGAAGAAACAGCTAAGCTCTTGGAAGAAAAGAAAGTCCAAGCCAAATTAGCTAGTGAGAGTATCGATGTGACCCTTCCGGGACGTCCAGTCGCAGTTGGTCATCGCCATGTCTTGACCCAAACCAGTGAAGAAATCGAAGATATCTTTATCGGGATGGGCTACCAAGTTGTAGATGGCTTTGAAGTCGAAAAAGACTACTACAACTTTGAACGCATGAACTTGCCAAAGGATCACCCAGCTCGTGATATGCAGGATACCTTCTATATCACAGAAGAAATCTTGCTTCGGACCCACACATCACCAGTTCAGGCGCGTGCAATGGATGCGCATGACTTTAGCAAGGGACCTTTGAAAATGATTTCTCCAGGCCGTGTTTTCCGTCGGGATACAGATGATGCGACCCACAGCCACCAGTTCCATCAGATCGAAGGCTTGGTTGTTGGGAAGAACATTTCTATGGCGGACCTTCAAGGAACGCTTCAGTTGATCGTGCAAAAGATGTTTGGTGCAGAACGTCAAATCCGTCTGCGTCCTTCTTACTTCCCATTCACCGAGCCATCCGTTGAGGTCGATGTATCTTGCTTCAAATGTGGTGGAGCGGGATGTAATGTATGTAAGAAGACAGGTTGGATCGAAATCATGGGGGCCGGTATGGTTCACCCACGCGTGCTCGAGATGAGTGGCATTGATTCGACAGTCTATTCAGGATTCGCCTTTGGACTTGGTCAGGAGCGTGTAGCCATGCTTCGTTATGGAATCAATGATATCCGTGGCTTTTATCAAGGAGATGTTCGCTTCTCAGAACAGTTTAAATAATCATGTTAGTTAGAGTAAAAATCGATCAATTACAGACCTTACGTGACCTAGAGGTGGAAACCTATCGGGAGACCTTTGGTCCCTATATTGTTGAGGAAGACTTGGAAGAGTACTTCTCTACCGTGCTCTCTTTGGAGCAAATCGAGAAGGATCTGCTAGATCCAGAATCTGAAATCTATTTTGTCCTCAATGAAGAACAAGAAATCTGTGGTTTTCTCAAGATCAATTGGGGGCAAGCACAGACGGAGCCAGTAGAGATGGACAAGTCCTTTGAGATCCAACGGATCTATGTCAAAAAGGAATTTCATGGGGCTGGTTTTGGCAAGGAAATGTTTATCTTTGCGCTGGATCAAGCCAAGAGCCGGGGCTTTGAGTGGGCCTGGCTAGGTGTCTGGGAACGCAACTTTAAGGCGCAAGATTTTTACTATCGCTTTGGTTTTGAACGATTTAGTGAACACCAGTATGTTACCGGAGATACCGTGGATACAGACTGGTTGTTGAGAAAGAAATTGATCTAGAATGGACAAGAAGTCTCAGAATTGGAAGCTTCCATTCTAGAGAAGGGGAGGTTATTAGACCTTCCTAAGCTAGCCTCGAGCTGGAAAACACAAAATGAAAGGATCAAAACGAGGGTGGATGGAGATCTAGGAAAGATATCTAGATTTCTGCTTAGCCCTTGGTATCTTACATATGTTAGTTAGTTATAAATGGTTAAAAGAATTGGTGGACATTGATGTGCCATCACAAGAGTTGGCTGAAAAAATGTCAACCACAGGGATTGAAGTAGAAGGTGTCGAATCACCAGCTGCTGGCCTCTCAAAAATTGTCGTCGGAGAAGTCTTGTCTTGCGAAGATGTGCCAGAAACTCATCTTCATGTTTGCCAAGTCAATGTGGGCGAAGAAGAAGCTCGTCAAATCGTCTGTGGAGCACCAAATGTGCGTGCAGGAATCAAGGTTATGGTGGCTCTTCCAGGTGCTCGCATCGCGGATAACTACAAGATTAAAAAAGGGAAAATCCGTGGCTTAGAGTCACTAGGGATGATCTGTTCACTTGGTGAATTGGGCATTTCTGATTCCGTTGTACCTAAGGAATTTGCAGATGGCATCCAAATCTTGCCGGATGATGCAGTACCAGGTGAGGAAGTATTCTCTTACCTAGACTTGGATGATGAAATCATCGAACTTTCCATCACGCCTAACCGTGCAGACGCTCTTTCTATGCGTGGGGTAGCGCACGAAGTAGCAGCGATTTATGACAAGGCAGTCAATTTCAAAGACTTTGCTTTGACTGAAACAGACCAAGCTGCAGCAGACGCTCTTTCTGTCAGCATTGACACAGACAAGGCGCCATACTATGCTGCTCGTATCTTGGACAATGTGACCATCGCACCAAGTCCACAATGGTTGCAAAACCTCCTCATGAATGAAGGTATTCGTCCGATCAACAATGTCGTTGACGTGACCAACTATATCCTACTCTACTTTGGTCAGCCTATGCATGCCTTTGACTTGGATACCTTTGAAGGAAACGAGATCCGTGTCCGTGAAGCGCGTGCGGGTGAAAAATTGGTGACCTTGGACGGGGAAGAGCGTGAGTTGGAGACGAATGACCTAGTCATTACTGTGGCTGACAAGCCAGTAGCCCTTGCCGGTGTTATGGGTGGTCAGGCTACAGAAATTTCTGAAAAGTCTAGTCGTGTCGTCCTTGAAGCCGCTGTCTTCAATGGCAAATCTATCCGCAAGACCAGCGGTCGTCTCAACCTTCGTTCTGAATCATCTTCTCGTTTTGAAAAAGGCATCAACGTGGCAACTGTCAATGAAGCCCTTGATGCGGCAGCAAGCATGATAGCAGAGCTTGCAGGTGCAACCGTGCGTAAGGGCATCGTTTCAGCAGGTGAATTGGATACTTCAGATGTAGAAGTATCTTCCACTCTTGCTGACGTCAACCGTGTCCTTGGTACAGAGCTTTCCTACGCAGATATTGAAGATGTCTTCCGTCGCCTTGGTTTTGGCCTTTCTGGAAATGCTGATTCCTTTACTGTGAGTGTTCCACGTCGCCGTTGGGACATCACTATTGAAGCGGACCTCTTTGAAGAAATCGCACGTATCTATGGTTATGACCGCTTGCCAACCAGTCTTCCAAAAGACGATGGGACAGCAGGTGAGTTGACTGCGACTCAAAAATTGCGTCGTCAGGTTCGGACGATTGCTGAAGGGGCAGGCTTGACTGAAATCATTACCTACGCTCTGACAACTCCTGAAAAAGCCGTTGAATTTACGACTGCACCAAGCAACCTAACAGAACTTATGTGGCCAATGACTGTGGACCGTTCAGTTCTCCGTCAAAATATGGTTTCTGGTATCCTTGATACAGTTGCCTACAACGTAGCGCGTAAGAACAAAGACTTGGCTCTTTATGAGATTGGAAAAGTCTTCGAGCAAACAGGTAATCCAAAAGAAGACTTGCCAAATGAAATCAACAGCTTTGCCTTTGCTTTGACTGGCTTAGTTGCTGAAAAAGACTTCCAGACTCCAGCTGTTCCAGTTGATTTCTTCTATGCTAAGGGAATCTTGGAAGCCCTCTTTGCTCGCTTGGGTCTTGAAGTGACTTATACAGCAACCTCTGAAATCGCTAGCCTCCATCCAGGACGTACAGCCTTGATTTCACTCGGGGATCAAGTTCTTGGTTTCCTCGGTCAAGTACACCCTGTGACGGCTAAGGCTTATGATATTCCAGAAACTTATGTAGCCGAGCTTAACCTTTCAGCTATCGAAGCAGCCCTTCAACCAGCTGCTCCATTTGTGGAAATTACGAAGTTCCCAGCAGTCAGCCGTGATATCGCCCTTCTCCTCAAAGAAGAAGTGACTCACCAAGAAGTGGTCGATGCCATCCAAGCTGCAGGCGTGAAACGTTTGACAGACATCAAACTCTTTGACGTTTTCTCAGGTGAAAAACTGGGTATCGGAATGAAATCTATGGCATACAGCTTGACCTTCCAAAATCCAGAAGATAGCTTGACCGACGAAGAAGTCGCTCGCTATATGGAAAAAATCCAAGCATCACTCGAAGAAAAAGTAGACGCAGAAGTGCGATAAATCGTAAAAACATGAAACAGTTGAGAAATTCTCAACTGTTTTTTTTCTTACAGGATTTGCAAGTTATAGGCCTTGAAACCCTATAAAAATAAAGAAATTCCTTTAAGTACTCAAAATATCCATGTCAACCATCCTTCTATTTTTGACAAATATTTTTATTTTTTTGACAAATACACTTGTCAAAAAGAAAAAGAAGTGTTACAATGATTTTAGTTGAAAGAAGGGGAGGTTTCTTATGGGAGCCATATGGATTCTTTTTATCCCTTTTCTGATTATGGTTTATGCGAGCTCAGAAAAGAAGAATAAAAGGTTGAACAAACGCATTAGACGATTAGAAAAACAAGTGAAAGGAAATCAAGACATGTCTAGAATTTTAGAAGAATTGAAAGGCCAAACGGCCACTGTTTTAGTGAGTGGTGTTGGATTCGAGTATGAAATTTTGGATATCGACGAAGATTGGGTCAAACTGACTCGTGTGAATCATAAACAACAGAGGGAAACCAAATTAGTCCGCATCGAAGATATTCAAGGTATTCAACTATAAGGGGGCGAAAGCCATGATCTTAAAAAATCGACTGAAAGAGCTGAGGGCGCGTGATGGCCTCAACCAATCCGAGCTAGCCAAGCTAGCAGGAGTCTCGCGCCAGTCCATCAGTCTCTTGGAGCGGGGGGAATACACCCCCTCGGTTATTATTGCCATCACCATCGCCCAGATTTTCAAGGAACCGGTGGAGAATGTCTTTAGTCTAGTAGAGGGAGAGGAATAAAAGTGAAAAAGAAGTTAAAAGAAAGGTCAGCCCGTTTTCGTTTTTGGAGAAACATGGCCATGGTCCTATCAGGATTAATCATTGGTTTTTTGACAGGTTATTTTGGTTCAGACCATCCTATTGAATTCCAAAAGCTATTTGATCGAGATATGATCTATATAGGGTCAATCATTTTATATCTGGTGGTTTTCGGGATTGCGTCTACCTACCTCATCTCATCGCGCCAGTCTTATCAGATGATGGAGGAGGCAGAAGATGAAGACGAAGCCTACCGTTATGAAAGCCAAACGAGAAGAATCTATGACTTGGCTACGATGTTCAAAGGCGTCATGATTGTTCCCTATCTATTAGTGATTTTCTTCTCTTGCCAAAAACTAGTCTATGAAGAAAAACTAACAGGTGCTTTTGGGAAATACACCATCCCGCTTATTTTTCTTGCTTTGTTCCTTCTTACTTTTGGGCTAGAACATCAGTTTCGAAAAACCTTCAAACAGATTTATGGAAAAGCAATCCCACGCAATGCTAGTGGGGCAGAAGTCCGTGAACTAATAATGAGCATGATAGATGAGGCAGAGAAACAAATTTGCTACGAGGAGAATTACGATATTGTCTTCAAGTTAAGCAATTATGTCTTACCGATTTCCTTAATGGCGATATTCTTAGTTGGCATTGCTTTCCAGGCAGATATCTTGTTAGCATTAGTAGTTGTATCACTAATTTATGTCTATATCTTGGTCTCTCAATACAAGATTACCAAACGTTATTATAAAGAGTAAAGGAGTCATTCATGTTAGAAATTAGAAATTTAGAAAAGAGTTTTGGCAAGAAGCAAGTCTTGTTCGGCATTGACTTGACTGCGAAAAAAGGATCCATCTTAGGTTTGATCGGGAAGAACGGAGCTGGGAAGACCACTATCTTTCATAGTATCCTCCGCTTCCTTGACTACAGCGGTGATATCCAATTGGATGGCCAAGCAATCAGTCAAGAAACCTATAAGGAAATTGGCTACCTGCCAGAAGAGCGAAGCCTTATGCCTAAGTTAACCATCTATGAGCAAGTCCGTTACCTTGCTAATCTCAAAGGAATGTCAACTGCTGAGGTCAAGGAGAAACTTCCAATCTGGATGGAAAAGCTCCAAGTAAAAGGAAAATTAACCGATAAGATCAAGAGCCTCTCAAAAGGGAATCAGCAAAAGGTGCAATTGATCATTACCATGATCCATGAGCCAAAATTGATCATCCTGGATGAGCCTTTTAGCGGACTGGATCCTGTCAATACAGAAGTGCTTAAGCAGGTCATTTTTGAAGAAAAAGAACGCGGTGCCACCATTATCTTCTCTGACCACGTCATGACCAATGTGGAAGAACTCTGTGATGAGTTGGTTATGATTCGTGATGGATCTGTGATTCTTTCAGGTCCCGTACAAGAAGTTCGCAATAGCTTCGGGAAGACTCGTCTCTTCGTATCCAATGACTTCAGTAAAGAGGAGTTGGAAGTGCTGCCTCACGTGACCAAGGTGACCATGACCAAGCAAGGCCTGTGGAAGTTGGTATTGGATGATGAAACAGCAGGTCCGGACCTCTTTGATCAGTTGACCAAGGGTCGCTATCTAGCAACCTTTGACCAACAAGCCCCAACCATTGATGAAATCTTTAAACTAGAATCAGGAGTAGAAGTATGAAACAGATGCTGATTGTTATCAAAGAAACTTATTTACGCCAAGTGAAATCATGGAGCTTTTTACTGATGGTGCTTACTCCCTTTCTCTTCTTCGGATTGACGATTGGAGTGAACTATTTCGTCGGATCTTCTACATCTGCGAAAAGCAACATCGCCTTGATTACAGATCAAGCTCCTGTCAAGGAAGTCTTGAAAGGGACCGATGGCTTGACCTTTGACTATAAGGACGAAGCAGCAGCTAAAAAGGCCATGAAAGAGGAAGAAATCAAGGGAATCCTCACAGTTGAAGAAAAGGATGGCCAGCTAGAGGCTCGCTACCAGAGTGAGGATGCCATGAAGCCAGGTTTCAAAGCAATCCTTATGGCTAAATTGAGTCAGGTCCAACAAATGCTCAATGTTTCTAAAGCGGATTTAAGCCAAGAGCAGTTAGCAGCCCTTTCGCAACAGGTCTCATTGATTGAAAAAATTGATGAGAAGAAAGAAGGGCTGAAAATGGTGCAGACCGTGGTAGCTGGAGGAATCGGTTTTCTTATCTACATGATTCTGATGTTTTATTCAGGTATCACTGCTCAAGAGGTAGCCAGTGAAAAAGGGACCAAGATTATGGAAGTGGTCTTCTCAAGCATTCGCGCAACTCACTATTTCTATGCTCGCATGATTGGTCTTTTCGGAGTCATTTGTACTCATATTGGTATCTATGCAGTCGGATTGGGAGGCGTTTGGATTTTTAGAGACTCCATTCCTCTTGTGAAAGATATCTTATCTCCAGACTCTCCTATCACCCAACATATTGGACAATCCATTTCCTTGAATACCTTATTCTTGATCATTCTTGGAATCTTCATGTACGTGGTTCTTTCAGCTTTCCTAGGTTCAACAGTTGCTCGTCCAGAAGATACAGGAAAAGCGATTTCGCCACTGATGATGTTAGTGTTCTTTAGCTTCTTTGGAGTAACTACCTTAGGTAGCGCAGGTGATGTCCTTCTGTTGAAGATTGGATCATACATTCCATTCATTTCAACCTTCTTCATGCCATTCCGTACCATCAATGGCTATGCAAGTGGACTTGAATCATGGGGATCATTCGGAATTGCCTTGGCCTTCACGCTCCTCGGCACCATGATCATTGGAAAAATCTATTCAAGCCTTATCTTACAAACAGATGACCTAGGTTTAGTCAAGACTGTTAAAAAAGCCTTGAGCTATCGTTAAAAGAGACACCTTCAGTGGATACTGGAGGTGTTTTACTTTGTGAAATCATTGCTGTTTGATCTTCTTTACATTATAATGAAAGAAGAATGAAAAGGAGGCGGACATGAACTATATTGAGTTTGCTGAAAATGAGCGTCTGTCCACGATTGTCCTTGGGATGATGAGGATCAGTCAGATGAGTGAAGATGAGGTGGAGGCCTTGGTGGAGGCAGCTTTGTCGATTGGGATCAACACCTTTGATCTGGCGGATATCTATGGCGATGGCCAGTGTGAGGTCCTGCTGGGTAAGGTTCTCAAGCGTCGTCCGGATCTTCGGGACCAGATGTGGATCCAGTCCAAGTGTGGGATTCGCAAAGACGGCTTTACCTATTTTGATTTTTCCAAGGACTATATTTTGGACTCCGTCAATGGCATTCTCGAGCGTTTGCAGATCGAGCGCTTAGATAGTCTCCTCCTTCACCGACCGGATGCCCTCATGGAGCCGGAAGAAGTGGCGGCAGCTTTTGATCACTTGGAGCAAGCGGGCAAGGTCCGCCATTTTGGGGTGTCCAATCAAAACCCTATGATGATGGAATTGCTCAAAACGGCTGTCCAACAGCCTCTCAAGATCAACCAGTTGCAGTTGAGTGCTGCCTTTACACCGAGCTTTGAAGCTGGTTTTCATGTCAACATGGAAGGGCCTAAAGCAGCCGTGCGAGATGGCAGTGTCTTTGAGTATTGTCGCTTAACTGATACGGTGATTCAGGCCTGGTCTGTTCTCCAGCATGGCTATTTCAAGGGGAATTTTGTCGGTAAAGAAGAGTTTGCGGCTCTCAATCACGTCCTCAATGATTTGGCGAAAAAATACCAGGTCACACCGACAGCTATCGCCCTTGCCTGGGTCCTCCGCTATCCGGGTAAGATGCAGTCCGTCATCGGAACGACCAAGCCCCAGCATGTCCTTGAAGCAGGAAAAGCAGCAACAGTCACCCTAACTCGCAAGGAATGGTATCAAATCTACTTGGCGGCGGGAAATGATTTGCCTTAGAATCTTGTTAGTAAACCAGATTCCACTCTTATCGGTGGTCTGGTTTTTTTGTGGTTTTCAGTTTTTTCTTGACAAGTCTTTCTTTTTTATGGTAATCTTTATGCAACAAGTGTTGCGCAACGAATGTTGCGCGAAAGGAGTCTTATGCCACCCAAGGTTAAATTTAGTAAAGAGGCTATCATTGGGACAGCTTTACAATTGGTGAGAGAAGAGGGAATGGCTAGTTTAACTGCTCGAGCATTAGCGGAGAAACTGGGAGCCACACCGAGAGTCATTTTTGGGCAATTTGCTAATATGGCTGAGTTACAAGCAGAGGTTATTGGTGCTGCGGAGATGGTCGTGGTGGAGTATATTCGCAAGGCCTTAGAAGATGAGAAACCTTTCCGATCTGTCGGGGTTGCTTATATCCTTTTCGCCTCAAAAGAACCCCAACTCTTTCAATTGCTTTTCCAAAATCCTAGCAAAGATCCGATTCGTCGCTTTCAAGATTTTCTTCCCATGAAGGATCATAGTTACCAATTGGTTCTGGATTCGATTGTCGCAGACTATCCTTTGACTGTAGAGGAGGCTAGTCGCTTGTACCAGCATCTATTTATCTACTCACACGGGATGGCCTCTATGGTTGCTTCTGGTATTTACCAGTTCGGCATGGAAGAAGTGATTGGATTACTGACAGAGGTTTGTCAATCTCTCATCAAAGAAATGGTAGGAAAGAAATGATTCAACTAGAAAATGTGCACAAAAGTTACGGCCAAACCAAGGTTTTAAAGGAGATTGATTTGCAGATTCAAGACCAGGATGATGTGGTTATCCTCGGCCCTTCTGGATCGGGGAAATCAACTCTCTTAAATGTGTTATCAGGCTTAGAAAAGGTAGACGAAGGGCATATCCTCATTCAAGGACAAGATTTATCACAACTCACAGATGCTCAATTGACAGCCTTTAGACGGGAGAAGATTGCCTTTATTTTCCAGCAGTATTATCTATTGCCGAATCTGACGGTCAGACAAAATGTAAAGATGGGAGCTGACCTGGCAAACAATCATGATTTTTTGCAGATCATCGAGGATTTGGGGCTTGGCGATAAGCTGGACAAGTATCCGAGTGAATTGTCTGGTGGGGAACAGCAGAGAGTCTCCATTGCTCGGGCCTTGGCCAAAAGGCCAGAGATTCTCTTCTTAGATGAGCCGACGGGAGCCCTGGATGAAGAAACAGGGCGCAAGATTCTCGACTATATCTGGAAACTGAAGGAAAAACTGGGCTTTACCCTCATCATGGTGACGCACAACCAAAATATTGCGGATATGGCAAGAACCATCATTCGTGTCAATAGTGGCAAGATTACCGAAGTTGTGACCAATGATCAGCCTCAGACTGCTTATGAGATTGGATGGTAAGCCATGTTTTCAGTAAAAGATATTCGAAAATTAGTTGTCGTCAGTATCATTGGGGCTTGTGCGGTCTTTGTAGCCAATCTCTTCTTGAATTTTTACCTGGATATCGAGCAGTTGGAGATTTCGAAAACCAATCCCATGATTCAGACCTACTATGATGCCCAGGTTTCGCTTTCCTGGATGGTGGCCATGGTCAGTGGAGTCGTCCTGTCCTTGACGTCGGTCCTTCTCATGTGTTTTTATATCAAACAATTTGTCGATGACCACAAGGAACAATTAGGGATTTTAAAGGCTTTGGGATATAGCAATGGCCAGTTGGCTAAACGGTTTTGGGCCTTTGGACTCAGTTTTGGAGCTGGAGCGCTTCTTGGCTATTTTGCTTCTTTTCTTATGATGGGACATTTTTATGACTTCCGCAATGAGAAGAGGATTTTGCCAGAAATTACTATTCACCTTCACTGGCAACTCTTGCTTGCTTTGGTGATCCTGCCAACGACCTTCTTTATGCTTCTCGCGATTAGCTATGCTAGAAGACAACTACAAACCCCGGCTCTTCGCTTATTGAAAAAGTCCCCAACTCCAATCAAGGTCCAAAGGAGAAAGCGGGCTCCTAAGAAAGAGAAAGACTTCCTAAAAGAGCTGTCCTCATCTCTGATTTGGGGGAGAAAATCGATCTTGTTTTTTGTGGTCTTTGGCTCTATGTGTTTTGCGGCTATGGTGCAATTGTCCTTTGGCTTAAGAGATTATACAGATGACATCATCCAAACCATGATGATCATGATTGGCTTGATCCTTTCTTTCTCGATTCTCTTTTTGTCATTGGGGATTGTGGTCTCTGAAAGTCGTGAAACCTTGGCTCTTATGAAGGCTTTTGGCTACACCGATCGTGAATGCCAAAGTCATATTCTCGCTCCCTATCGTTTTTGGGCTTATTTAGGATTTGTTCTTGGGACAGCTTATCAATATGGCATCATGGAAATCTTGATCGGTGTGATCAAAAATACGGTTCCTGAAAAGATTGAGCATCACTTTGATGGGAATGTGTGCTTTTGGACCTTGCTCGGTTTTGCTTTGATTTATGAAAGCCTGTTTTATCTATCCAACAGAAAACTCCAAAAACAAACCATCAAAGAAGTGCTCTTAGCTGAATAAATAGAAAAGAGAGTGGGACAGAAATTGGTAATTCGTTAGAATTCGATTTCGTCGTCCCACCTCCGCATAGTTGAGTGGGGCTGTAAAAGCTGATGAAATCAGCGTAGTAGAGCCCACTCAACCACTGCGTCTTGCTCGAC
>NZ_JVIQ01000009.1:0-35202 GCF_001072745.1 Streptococcus sp. 400_SSPC
TCAGTTGGTAGTAGCGCATGACTGTTAATCATGATGTCGTAGGTTCGAGTCCTACTGGCGGAGTCAGTACCCGAAAGGGTTTTTTTATTTCTCTTTATTAATAAAGTAAAAAAAGGTTCTTTCGAACCTTTTTCTTAGTTAAAGAATACATTGTATAGAGCTTTAATAGCCTGTTTTTCTTGTTCTTGATTTACGACAAACATGATGGAAACTTCGCTGGATCCTTGAGAAATCATTTGGATATTAATGTTATTTTCTGATAAAGCCTTTGTGGCTGTAGCTGTTACACCAATTTGATTTTTCATATTCTCTCCGACAATCATAATAATGGAAAGATCATGTTCAATTTCGGCATAATCTACTTGTAAATCTTGGATTAGATGTTTTAAAATTTCTTGTTCTTTAATTGGAGTCAATTCTTTTGACCGAAGAATTACTGATAAGTCGTCAATACCTGTTGGCATATGATCCCAACTAATATTCAAATCTTCTAAAATTTGCAATAATTTTCTACCAAAACCGACTTCTCTATTCATTAGGTATTTGGTGGTATTAATGCTGACAAATCCAGAGTCTCCTGCAATTCCAACGACTTTAACATTTTCATCGGTATGGTTCAGCACAATCTTCGTACCTGGATGTTTTGGATTGTTGGTGTTCTTGATCACCATTGGAATCTTTCCACGATAAGCAGGAACAAGTGCTTCATCATGGAGGACACTAAAGCCAGCATAGGCTAATTCCCGCATTTCTTTATAGGTTAATTCAGGAATAGAATGTGGCTGTTTGATAATGCCAGGGTGAGCTGCAAAAATACCATCGACGTCTGTAAAGTTCTCGTAGAGATCTGCTTTAACTCCCGCTGCAATAATAGATCCTGTAATATCAGAACCACCTCTTGAAAAAGTACAGACTTGTCCTTCTTTAGTAATTCCAAAGAATCCAGGGATCACTAAAATTTCATTATGATTTCTCAGTTCTTCAATCTTATCGTAACTAGAAGGGAGAATGCGGGCATTGCAAGGTTCACTTGTTACAAAGATACCTGCATCTTTTGGATGGATATATTTTGCTTCTAAACCCTTTTTTACAAAGTAAGCTGCAATGAGTTTTGCATTGTTGTTCTCTCCAGCTGCTAAGAAGGTATCATATAAGAAGGTATTATCGGACTTGGGAAGTGTTGCAAGGGATTTGATATCTCTAGCAATCTCTTCGATAATTTCCTCGTCTAAGTTTAACTCCTCTGTAATGGAACGATAGCGATTGATAATCCATTCTTGACTTTGGTTCGTATCTTTTCCGTTGGTATATTCTTTATAATACTTGATGAGGGCATCTGTGACTTTTGTGTCCTCAGCATTGCGTTTCCCTGGAGCAGAAACGACCACGTATTGACGGGTTTCATCTTCTTTAACAATATTGAATACTTTTTCTAGCTGGGTAGCAGATGCTAACGAACTACCACCAAATTTAACTACTTTCATGTGGACTCCTTTACAAAACTTACTTTAAATTATACCAAAGATAAGGCTTGGTTACAATCTAAAAAACACTGTTATCAAGCGAGTCTTTCGGGTGAGACACTTTGTTATGAAAATGTAATTTACTTCTCAAAGTAGTTGTGCTAAAATAATATGAAAATAAATAAGTTCAATTATCAAACAATTTGAATAGCTAATTAGTAAAGAGGTGGCTTATGGTGTTCGAAACGATTATTTATTCTGTAGAAGAGGATCTCGCATCTATTATTTTAAATAGACCAGAGGTTTCAAATGGTTTTAACATTCCAATGTGTCAGGAAATCCTTGAAGCATTAGAATTAGCTGAGAAGAATCCAGATGTGCGTTTTATTTTATTTAAAGCAGTCGGCAAGGTTTTTTCAGTTGGTGGTGATTTAGCTGAGATGAAACGGGCTGTTGATGCTGATGATATCGATTCGTTAACGCAAATTGCGGAATTGGTCAATCAAATCTCTAAAAAAATGAAGCAAATTCCAAAACCAGTGATTATGGTTGCAGATGGTGCGGTTGCAGGAGCAACTGCTAATATGGCAGTAGCGGCGGACTTTTGTATTGCTTCTGATAAAGCCAAGTTTATTCAAGCCTTTGTTGGGGTCGGTTTGGCTCCTGATGCTGGTGGTCTATTCCTTTTAGGAAGAGCCATTGGTTTGACTAGAGCAACTCAGTTAGCAATGACTGGTGAACCATTAGGTGCTGAAAAGGCTCTGGAATATGGCGTTGTGTACAAGGTTTTTGAAGTAGAAAAATTAGACAAGACTGTCAACCAACTACTCATCAAGTTAAGACGTAGCTCAGACAATTCTTTTGCTGCGATTAAAGAGTTGGCTTGGTCAAGCATGCTGACTGACTGGGATCGTTATGCTGAAATTGAGTTGAGATTGCAGAGAAATCTTTCTCTAAAGGAAGACTTTAAAGAGGGAGTTAATGCCTATTCAGAGCGTCGGCGCCCAAAATTCCAAGGAAAATAAAAACGTAAAATTTTTATGTTTTTGTTGCTGAGGCTTGCTATTTGGTTTGATTTTTGATAAAATTCGATTATCAAAGTAATGAATAGGGGGTGTGGTTTTTGAATTTTCAACTAGTCAATGATTACCTTACATCCATTTTTAACAACGTATTAGTCATCGAAGAAACTAGTTTACGTAGCAGTCGATTTAATGATGTTTCCATTAAGGAAATGCACACCATTGATGTCATCGGCTCAACACCAAACGCAACTCCAAGTGATATTTCGCGTTCGTTAATGGTAACGTTAGGTACAGTCACTACCAGTTTAAATAATCTTGAACGAAAAGGTTATATTGAACGAACCAGATCTGAAGTTGATCGTCGGGTCGTCCATTTGAGTTTGACCAAAAGAGGCAAGCTCTTGTATCGGCTTCACCAACAATTTCACAAGCGGATGGTCAATCAAATTATTGATGGGATGTCTCCAGATGAACGGAAAGTGATGCAAAAAGGGTTGCAGAATCTTTATCGTTTCTTGGAGGAGTTGAAATAATGACTTTTGCAAAAATTAGTCAGGTAGCCCATTATGCGCCAAGCCAAGTGATTTCTAATCAGGATCTTTCTGAACGGATGGATACCAGCGATGAGTGGATTGCTAGTCGGACAGGAATTCGGAAGCGTCATATTACTCAATCAGAATCAACCAGCGATTTAGCTACGGAAGTGGCTCGACGCTTGCTTGAAAAAAGTGGTTTACAAGCGGATCAGTTGGATTTTATTATTGTTGCAACGATTTCGCCCGATTCCATGATGCCATCCACTGCAGCTCGTGTTCAAGCTAAAATTGGGGCCTCTAAAGCTTTTGTTTTTGATTTGACAGCAGCTTGTAGTGGATTTGTCTTTGCGCTTGCGACTGCTGAAAAGTTGCTTCGGTCTGGCCAGTACAAACGAGGAATCGTTATTGGGAGTGAAACCTTATCGAAAGTGATTGATTGGGAAGATCGGACAACAGCGGTCCTATTTGGGGATGGTGCTGGCGGTGTTTTATTGGAAGCTTCCGAACAACAAACTTTTTTAGCTGAAAGTTTATTTTCAGATGGTTCTCGTGGAGAGGTTCTTCAATCATCATCTGTTGGTTTATCTTCACCATATTCAGATAAGGAAGAAGATAAAAAATATCTATCAATGGATGGAAGAGCAGTCTTTGATTTTGCTATTCGGGATGTGGCTAAGAGTATTAAACATATGTTGGCTAATGCTCCAGTAGCTGTTGATGAAATTGACTATTTCCTCTTGCATCAGGCAAATGACCGTATCTTAGATAAAATGGCTAAGAAAATCGGGGTTGATCGGGAAAAACTTCCTGCAAATATGATGGAATATGGCAACACCAGTGCCGCAAGTATTCCAATTTTATTATCGGAGTGTGTCGACCAAGGACTAATCAAATTGGATGGAAGTCAAATAATTCTTCTGTCAGGATTTGGTGGAGGTTTGACATGGGGCTCACTTCTTGTTACAATCTAGTTAAATATGTGGTAACACATTTTAAAAATTTTTATTATTTTAAGGAGGCCAATCATGGCAGTATTTGAAAAAGTACAAGAAATTATCGTTGAAGAACTTGGTAAAGAACCATCAGAAGTAACTCTTGAGTCTACTTTTGAAGATCTTGAAGCTGATTCATTGGATTTGTTCCAAGTGATTTCAGAAATTGAAGATGCATTCGACATTCAAATTGAAACTGAAGAAGGATTGTCTACTGTAGGGGACCTTGTTGCTTACGTAGAAGAAAAAACTAAATAATAATGGATGAGAGTATCGAAAGATATTCTCTCTTGTTTAGGTAATAGTTTGACGCTCAAAGCAAAGAATCGCTTTCAAACTATTACTTAAGCGAAAATGAGGAAGGTACTATGCAAACACGAATTACTGAATTATTAAACATTAAATATCCAATTTTCCAAGGTGGTATGGCTTGGGTAGCGGATGGAGATCTTGCTGGGGCTGTATCTAATGCAGGTGGTCTTGGGATCATCGGTGGAGGAAATGCACCTAAAGAAGTTGTCAAAGCGAATATTGATCGTGTCAAATCCATTACTGACAAACCTTTTGGAGTCAATATCATGCTCCTTTCTCCTTTTGCAGATGACATCGTTGACTTGGTTATCGAAGAAGGGGTTAAAGTTGTTACCACTGGTGCAGGGAATCCTGGGAAATACATGGATCGTTTCCATGAAGCGGGCATTACCGTTATTCCGGTTGTACCTTCAGTAGCTTTAGCAAAACGGATGGAAAAACTAGGTGCGGATGCTGTCATTGCTGAGGGAATGGAAGCAGGAGGTCATATTGGTAAGTTGACGACCATGACCTTGGTTCGTCAAGTGGTCGAAGCGGTCTCTATTCCAGTTATCGGTGCTGGTGGTGTTGCAGATGGTGCAGGAGCGGCTGCGGTCTTCATGCTTGGAGCAGATGCTGTTCAAGTGGGAACACGATTTGTCGTTGCTAAAGAATCAAATGCTCACCAAAACTTTAAGAATAAAATCTTGAAAGCTAAGGACATTGATACAGTGGTGTCTGCGTCAGTTGTTGGCCACCCAGTTCGTGCGATTAAGAATAAATTGGCTTCTGCCTATAACCAAGCTGAAAAAGATTTCTTGGCAGGTAAGAAGACTCAAGAAGAAATTGAAGAATTAGGAGCAGGTGCTCTTCGCAATGCGGTTGTTGACGGAGACGTTGATAACGGATCTGTGATGGCAGGACAAATTGCAGGTCTCGTAAGTAAAGAAGAAACCTGTGCTGAAATCTTGGAAGATATCTATCTTGGAGCTGCTAAGGTCATTCAGAAAGAAGCAGCTCGCTGGGCAGATGTGAAATTCTAACAAGTAAAGGAAAGGAAGAGAACAGTGACAAAACGTGCCTTCTTATTTGCTGGTCAAGGTGCCCAAAAATTGGGGATGGCTAGTGACTTGTATGCAACTTATCCCGTTGTCAAAGAGACATTTGATACGGCTAGTCGTATTCTAGGTTATGATTTGCGTGAATTGATTGATTCTGACGAAGAAAAACTCAATCAAACACGCTATACTCAACCAGCTATTTTGACAACTTCTGTAGCTATTTATCGTCTTTTGGCAGAAAATGGCATGACACCGGATATTGTGGCTGGTCTCTCCCTGGGAGAATATTCTGCTTTGGTTGCCGCAGGTGCTCTTTCCTTTGAAGAAGCGGTCGCCTTGGTAGCTAAGCGAGGGGAATTTATGGAAACAGCTGCGCCTGCTGGAAGCGGAAAGATGGTAGCTGTTATGAATACTGATCCTGCCTTGATTGAAGAAATCTGTCAACAGGCTTCTGAAAAGGGAGTTGTAACACCCGCTAACTACAATACTCCTGCCCAGATTGTGATTGGTGGAGAGGTTGAAGCTGTGGATTATGCAGTTGAACTCTTACAAGAAGCAGGGGCAAAACGGTTGATTCCTCTGAATGTCTCTGGTCCTTTCCATACGGCCTTGCTTGCTTCTGCTAGTGAAAAACTGGCGACTGAACTTGAAAAAGTTACTTTTAAGGACTTTAGCTTGCCTTTGGTTGGGAATACAGAAGCAAAGATCATGAAATCAGACGAAATCAAAGCTTTATTAGCTCGCCAAGTGATGGAGCCCGTTCGTTTCTATGATTCGATTGCGACGATTCAAGAGTTTGGAGTAGATGAAGTGATTGAAATTGGTCCAGGTAAGGTCTTGACTGGTTTCTTGAAAAAGATTGATAAAACTCTTCCAACGAAAAATGTGGAGGATCAAGCCAGCCTTGATGCCCTACTGAACGAATAAGATGAGGTGACTATGGAACTAAAGAATAAAAATGTATTTGTTACTGGCTCAAGTCGAGGCATTGGATTGGCTATTGCGCATAAATTTGCGTCAAAAGGTGCCAACATTGTCTTAAATAGTCGTGGAGAGCTCCCAGCAGGCCTAGTGGATGAATTTGCCTCATACGGTGTGAAGGTAGTTGGCGTTACTGGGGACGTATCCCAAGCTGCGGAAGCGAAACGAATGGTCGCGGAAGCGATTGAAGCACTTGGCTCAGTAGACATCCTTGTCAACAATGCTGGGATTACCAATGATAAGCTCATGTTGAAATTGACGGAAGAAGATTTCGAGCAAGTCTTGAAGGTGAATTTGACCGGTGCTTTTAATATGACACAATCGGTCTTAAAACCGATGACCAAAGCACGTGAAGGTGCTATCATTAACATGTCGAGTGTTGTCGGTCTGACAGGAAATGTTGGACAAGCCAACTATGCAGCCTCAAAAGCTGGTTTGATTGGTTTTTCTAAATCTGTAGCACGTGAAGTAGCTGGTAGAAATGTCCGTGTCAATGTCATTGCGCCGGGCTTCATTGAGTCTGATATGACAGAAGGACTTCCTGAAAAAATTAAAGAAATGTCTCTCGCTCAAATTCCAATGAAACGATTTGGAAATACAGAAGAAGTGGCAGATGTTGCAGTCTTTCTTGCGACTCAAGAATATCTAACAGGGCAAGTCATCGCAATTGATGGTGGCTTAACCATGCAATAAAAAGAGGTAGGTTTTGAAATGAAATTAAATCGTGTTGTTGTAACAGGCTATGGCTTGACATCTCCAATCGGAAACACTCCAGAAGAATTTTGGAACAGCTTAAAAGAAGGAAGGATTGGAATTGGTCCGATTACAAAATTTGACCACAGTGACTTTGCTGTTCATAATGCAGCTGAAATCCAAGATTTCCCATTTGATAAGTACTTTATCAAGAAAGATACAAACCGCTTTGACAACTACTCTTTGTATGCCTTGTATGCCGCTCAAGAAGCTGTGAATCATGCAGGTTTAGATGTAGAAGCTATTGATAAAGATCGTTTTGGTGTCATTGTTGCTTCTGGTATTGGTGGTATCAAAGAAATCGAAGATCAAGTGATTCGTTTGCATGAAAAAGGACCAAAACGTGTCAAACCAATGACCCTTCCAAAAGCTTTGCCAAATATGGCATCTGGTAATGTTGCGATGCGTTTTGGAGCTAATGGAATTTGTAAATCGATCAATACTGCTTGTGCCTCTTCCAATGATGCGATTGGGGATGCTTTCCGCGCTATCAAGTTTGGTTTCCAAGATTTGATGTTGGTCGGTGGTTCTGAAGCTTCTATTACACCATTTGCAATCGCCGGTTTCCAAGCCCTAACAGCTCTTTCAACAACAGAAGATCCAACTCGTGCTTCTATTCCATTTGATAAAGATCGGAATGGTTTTGTGATGGGGGAAGGATCAGGAATGTTGGTACTTGAAAGTTTGGAACACGCTGAAAAACGTGGTGCAACCATTCTTGCTGAAGTCGTGGGTTACGGAAATACTTGTGATGCTTACCATATGACTTCTCCACATCCAGAAGGTCAAGGTGCTATTAAAGCTATGAAGTTGGCTTTGGATGAGGCAGAAATTGAACCAGCTCAAGTTGATTATGTCAACGCCCATGGTACCTCTACTCCAGCAAATGAAAAAGGAGAAAGTGGTGCAATCGTTTCTGTATTTGGTACAGAAGTTCCAGTATCTTCTACAAAATCATTTACAGGTCACCTCTTGGGAGCAGCAGGGGCAGTTGAAGCTATTGCGACGATTGAAGCAATTCGCCATCAATATGTTCCAAAAACTGCTGGAACACAAGAGTTATCAGATTATATTGAAGCCAATGTCATCTTTGGTGAAGGGCAAGAACGTCCGATTTCCTTTGCTATTTCCAATACATTTGGATTTGGAGGACACAATGCTGTCTTAGCCTTTAAACGTTGGGAGGGATAAAGTGAATATTCAAGAGATTAAAGACCTAATGAGTCAATTTGACCAATCTAGTCTTCGTGAATTTAGCTATCAAAATGCAACGGATGTGCTATCATTTAGTAAAAATGCTGGCAGTGTAGCTAGCCCACAACCTGCTACGCCGGCTCCTGTAGTTCAAGAAGTGGCACCTGCTGTTGAGAGCCCTGTTGTTCTTGCAGAAGAACCAGTTGCTTCTTCAGCACCAGCTCCTGAAGCAAGTCCAGCAGTAGCAGCAGAAGGGGAAGTGGTTGAAAGTCCTCTTGTTGGTGTAGCTTATTTAGCTTCAGGTCCAGATAAACCAGCTTTTGTTCAGGTTGGAGATAGTGTTTCAAAAGGCCAAACCCTATTGATTATTGAAGCGATGAAAGTTATGAACGAAGTTCCTGCACCAAAGGATGGAATTGTCACTGAAATCCTTGTTTCAAATGAAGAAATGGTTGAGTTTGGGAAAGGATTGGTACGGATTAAATGATCGATATTCAAGCTATTAAAGAGGCTCTTCCGCATCGCTATCCGATGTTGTTGGTGGATCGCGTCCTTGAAACAAGTGAGGATACGATTGTAGCCATTAAGAATGTGACGATCAATGAGCCCTTCTTTAATGGGCACTTTCCAAGCTACCCAGTAATGCCAGGTGTCCTCATTATGGAAGCCTTGGCACAAACTGCTGGTGTCTTAGAATTATCCAAACCAGAAAATAAAGGAAAATTAGTCTTTTATGCTGGAATGGATAAGGTTAAATTTAAAAAACAAGTCGTTCCGGGAGATCAGCTCGTAATGACGGCTACCTTTGTCAAGCGTCGTGGTTCGATTGCGGTCGTGGAAGCAAAAGCGGAAGTCGATGGGAAATTAGCTGCTAGCGGGACCCTAACATTTGCAATTGGTAACTAGGGAGGTTTCTATGTTCCGAAAAATTTTAATCGCGAATCGTGGTGAAATTGCGGTCCGGATTATTCGAGCTGCTCGTGAATTAGGAATTGAAACAGTCGCTGTCTATTCAACGGCTGATAAGGAAGCCTTGCATACCTTACTAGCGGATGAAGCAGTTTGTATTGGGCCTGCCAAATCAACCGAGTCTTATTTGAACATGAATGCTGTTTTATCTGCAGCAGTTTTGACTGGATCAGAAGCGATTCACCCAGGATTTGGATTTTTGAGTGAAAATTCGAAGTTTGCCACCATGTGTGAGGAAGTCGGGATTAAGTTTATCGGACCATCAGGATCTGTCATGGATATGATGGGGGATAAAATTAATGCCCGAGCACAAATGATAAAAGCAGGTGTACCTGTAATTCCAGGATCAGATGGTGAAGTTCATACAGCTGAAGAAGCCTTGGAAGTTGCCGATCGGATTGGCTATCCTGTCATGCTCAAGGCATCAGCTGGAGGAGGCGGTAAAGGGATCCGTAAAGTAGAACGGGCAGAAGACCTAGTCCCAGCTTTTGAATCTGCTTCGACAGAAGCTAAGGCGGCCTTTGGAAATGGAGCTATGTACCTTGAACGTGTCATCTACCCAGCTCGTCATATTGAAGTTCAAATCTTGGCTGACCAATTTGGGCATGTGGTTCATTTGGGTGAACGGGATTGTTCCCTTCAAAGAAACAACCAAAAGGTTCTCGAAGAATCTCCATCCGTAGCAATCGGTAAGACAATTCGAGACCAAATCGGATCTGCAGCTGTCCGAGCAGCAGAATCTGTTGGCTATGAAAATGCGGGGACAATCGAGTTTCTTTACGATGAAGGTAAAGGCGAATTTTACTTCATGGAGATGAACACTCGGGTTCAAGTCGAGCATCCCGTGACAGAATTTGTCACAGGAATTGATATCGTGAAAGAGCAAATTAAAATTGCTGCTGGGCAAGAATTGACTGTTCGTCAAGAAGATATTCAAATTTCTGGCCATGCCATTGAATGCCGGATCAATGCAGAAAATCCTGCCTTTAACTTTGCACCAAGTCCAGGAAAAATCACCAATCTCTATCTTCCAAGTGGAGGAGTCGGCTTGCGCGTGGATTCAGCTGTCTACCCTGGCTATACGATTCCACCTTACTACGATAGTATGATTGCCAAAATCATTGTCCATGGAGAGAATCGTTTCGATGCCTTGATGAAGATGCAACGCGCCCTCTATGAGTTGGAAATTGACGGTGTAATGACCAACAGTGATTTCCAATTGGATTTGATTTCAGATTCGAATGTGATTGCTGGTGATTACGATACCGCCTTTCTGATGGAGACATTTTTACCAAATTATCAGAAAAATCAATAAGCAATGAACTTTGTAAATGTGAGATTCATTTTCACAAGGAATGAACGCGCACAATTACAAAGTTCTTTTACCAAGTAAGGAGAAGTTGATGGCTTTATTTTCTAAAAAAGATAAGTACATTCGAATTAATCCCAATCGGTCGGCCATTGAAGCACCTCAGCCAAAACCAGAGGTTCCAGATGAGTTGTTTTCTCAGTGTCCGGGCTGTAAACATACGATTTACCAAAAGGATCTGGGAAGTGAACGTCTGTGTCCTAAGTGTGGTTATACCTTCCGCATCTCTGCGGTTGAGCGACTTCAATTGACGATTGATCCAGGAAGCTTTATTGAACTGTTTACGGGTATTGAGACCAAGGACCCGCTTAAGTTTCCAAACTACAAGAAGAAATTGGCGGCTGTTCGTGAATTGACAGGACTTGATGAAGCTGTGCTAACAGGAACTGCAAAGATCGGGGGGCATCAAGTGGCTCTTGGTATTATGGATTCTAATTTCATCATGGCTTCTATGGGCTCTGTGGTCGGTGAAAAGATTACGCGTCTATTTGAATTGGCGACAGAAGAAAAGCTCCCAGTTGTGCTCTTTACCGCTTCTGGTGGCGCTCGGATGCAAGAAGGAATCGTCAGTTTGATGCAGATGGCTAAAATCTCTGCAGCTGTTCAAAGACACTCAAAAGCAGGCTTGTTTTATCTGACAGTTCTAACAGACCCAACAACAGGTGGGGTAACGGCGTCGTTTGCAATGGAAGGGGATATTATCATTGCAGAGAGCCAGGCCCTTGTGGGATTTGCAGGTCGACGAGTGATCGAGTCTACTGTACGGGAACAGTTACCGGATAATTTCCAAAAGGCTGAATTTTTGCAGGAGCATGGCTTTGTGGATGTGATTGTCCAGCGTAGTGAGATGCGTTCAACAATCGCAGACTTGTTAGCCTTTCATGGAGGGAAGTAATGACAAGAATAACACAAATTATTAAAGAAGCTCGTGACCAAGGACGTTTGACAGCTCTCGATTATGCACATGGAATTTTTGATAATTTTATCGAATTACATGGAGATCGGAATTTCCGAGATGACGGTGCAGTGATTGGCGGAATTGGCTGGTTAGGGGATCAAGCGGTGACGGTTGTCGGTATTCAAAAGGGAAAGAATCTTCAGGACAACCTCAGTCGAAACTTTGGCCAACCCCACCCAGAAGGTTATCGAAAAGCCTTGCGTCTGATGAAACAGGCGGAGAAATTTGGTCGTCCAGTAGTAACCTTCATCAACACTGCGGGTGCTTATCCGGGTGTTGGTGCTGAAGAGCGGGGACAGGGTGAGGCTATTGCCCGCAACCTCATGGAAATGAGTGACTTAAAAGTTCCGATTATCGCGATTATCATCGGAGAAGGTGGCTCAGGTGGGGCTCTTGCTTTAGCTGTAGCAGACAAGGTCTGGATGCTAGAGAACTCCATCTATGCAGTTCTGAGTCCAGAAGGATTTGCCTCTATTCTCTGGAAAGACGGAAGCCGTGCCATGGAAGCAGCTGAATTGATGAAGATTACTTCGCATGAGTTGTTGAATATGGATATTGTGGACAAGGTGATTCCGGAGCATGGTTTTTCTAATGGCGAATTACTAGCTCAAGTGAAGAAGGAAATCAAAGCAGAATTGAAGGAGCTACAAGCCTTGCCTCTCGAAGAACTTCTAGAGCAACGTTACCAACGTTTTCGTAAATATTAAAAAACTGAGCTTGCAATTTGCAAGTCTCAGTTTTTTTAAACTTTATTTTGGTGCGATGACTTCAGCTCCACCCATGTATGGACGAAGGACTTCAGGAATAGTTACAGAACCATCTTCGTTTTGATAGTTTTCAAGAATAGCTGCCACTGTACGTCCAACAGCCAATCCAGAACCATTCAAGGTGTGGAGAAGTTTAACCTTACCATCTGCTTCATCACGGTAACGGATTTGAGCACGACGTGCTTGGAAATCTTCAGTGTTTGAGCAGCTTGAAATTTCACGGTAGGTGTTTTGAGCAGGGATCCAAACTTCCAAGTCGTAAGTCTTAGCAGCTGAGAAGCCCATATCTCCTGTTGAGAGAGCCACGACACGATATGGAAGGTTCAGTTTTTGAAGGATGTTTTCAGCGTTGGCTGTCATCTTTTCCAATTCTTCATATGATTCTTCCGGTTTGGCAAATTTGACCATTTCTACCTTATGGAATTGGTGTAAACGGATCAAACCACGAGTGTCACGACCAGCAGAACCTGCTTCTGAACGGAAAGAAGGGCTCATCGCAGTAAAGTAGATTGGGAGATCCTTGCCATCGATGATTTCGTCACGGTAGTAGTTGGTCAGAGGTACTTCAGCGGTTGGAATCAAGACATAGTTGGTGTCGCTGAGTTCAAAAGTATCTTCTTTGAATTTTGGATATTGACCAGTACCAAACATAGAATCGTGGTTGACCATGTAAGGGGTGATGACTTCTGTGTATCCTTCCTTGCCATGCTCATCCAACATAAAGTTATAGATAGCACGTTCTAAGCGAGCTCCAAGCCCCTTGTAGAAGAGGAAACGAGCGCCAGTGACTTTTCCACCACGTTCCCAGTCAAGGATGTCTAAGTCTTCTCCAAGGTCCCAGTGAGCTTTAGGTTCGAAGTCAAACTCGCGAGGAGTTCCCCAACGGCGAACTTCTACGTTATCATCTTCATCAGCTCCAACAGGCACGCTATCAGCAGGGATGTTTGGAAGAGTCGTAGTAAATTCTGTCAATTTTGCATCGATTTCTGCCAATTCTGCATCAAGAGCTTTAACTTCTGCAGAGAGAGTTTGCATGGCAGCAATCTTATCATCTGCATTTTCTTTATTTCGCTTAGCTTGAGCGATTTCAGCAGATACGGTGTTGCGCTCAGCCTTGAGGCTTTCTACTTTGACCAAGATGTCACGACGTTTGGCATCGATTTCTTTCATTTCGTTCAAGATGGCAGCATCTACACCGCGTGTCGCTAATTTTTCAGCAACTGTATCAAAGTCTGTACGAATTCGTTTAATATCTAACATAGCTTCTCCTTTAACAAAAAGCACACCTGTTACAGTGTTGGAGTGGCAGGGCCACGGTTCCATCCAACTTCACAGGTGTGCACTTGATTTGATCTTCAATTTTTTGATAAACGGTAGAATTTCAATTAAGTCCTCTATCTGCTCACAGCAACCGCAGACTTTCTGAAAGATTTCCTTAATTTACTTATCCGTTTTCGTTTATTATACAAGAAAAGAAGCTATTTTGCAAATAGATTTTTAATTTTAGCTGCGATGGTTTGGATCAAGGTCGGTAGCTTGACAATTTTATCATTCCCAAGGTGTTGACGGGCAATTTTTAAGATTTTCCCCGAGTCTTTAGAAGCAAATAGGAACTTGCTTTCCTTGGTGTAAATTTCAAAATGGCGGCTAATTTTACGCCCGGATACGTTGGCTCCAATCTGTTCGATTTCTTTCCAGGGAATTTGGACGTAGTCTTCTACATTAGCATCTGCGTAAAATTCAAAAGCCACATCTCCAACTAAGATTTTTCCAACCTTTCCACCAACACCTAGATAAGAGACACCAGTGGTATGGAATTCCACGGTTTTATTCTGTGATTGCGCCATGTGATCCTCCTGTATTTCTATTCATTCCATTATATCATAATAAAAAGAAGGCCGAAACCTTCTTTTTAGTTGATTTTTGATTACATCAAGCCAGCAACGTGTGCCAAGACACCGATTACAAAGAGGGCGATGATGATAGTGATTGGAGATACTTTCTTCTTAAGCAACCACATACAAGCGAAAGTAAGAAGCAATCCCATCAAACCAGGAATCAATGAATCCAAGTTTTGTTGGAAAGTCGTAACTTTTTCAGGTGTTTGAGATAGACCTGAACCAACTTGAGCGAAGGCTTCTTGGATACCCTTGTATCCTTCAGGAAGTTTATCCCAGTGGATATAAGCTTTGTCGTCTAATTTGACAGAAGAAACATTAAAGATGAATTTAATAGATACCCAACGTTCTACCAAGACAGCAAGGATGAACATTCCGAGGATAGAAGCTCCTTTAGTGATATCTTGCAAGATCCCACCAGACATATCTTTGGTAATTTCAGAACCTGCTTTGTATCCAAGTTCTTGGGTGTACCACAAGAAGGACATACGAATCGCATTCCATGCAATAAAGAAGATGAGTGGGCCAAGGATGTTACCTGTCAAGGCAAGAGATGCACCAAGAGCTCCAAGGATTGGACGAACTGTAAACCAGAAGACAGGATCTCCGATACCCGCCAAAGGTCCCATCATACCAATCTTAACCCCTTGGATAGCGGCATCATCAATCGCAACGCCATTTGCTTTTTCTTCTTCAAGGGCAAGAGTTACCCCGATGATTGGAGCAGCTACGTATGGGTGAGTGTTGAAGAACTCCATGTGACGCTCAAGAGCAGCCGCTTGGTCTTCTTTCTTCGTGTAAAGTTTTTTGATAGCTGGGATCAATGAGTAAGCCCAACCCAAGTTTTGCATCCGTTCATAGTTCCAAGAACCTTGCAAGAAGGTTGAACGCCACCAAACTTTTTGACGATCTGATTTAGATAATTGTAATTTTTCAGTCATGATAGTGTCACACCTTTCTTAATAGTCTTCAAGGATATCGCCGATTGGGTCATTAGAAGTAGCAACTCCGCCACCTCCATTGCCACCTTTCTTAGAGAGAGAAAGGTAGATCAAGGCAAGGGCAACACCAATTGCACCAAGGGCGATCAAGGTCAATTGGCTAACGGCAGCAAGAGCAAAACCAATGGCAAAGAATGGCCAAACTTCACGGCTTGCCATCATGTTGATAACCATGGCGTAACCAACGGCTACGACCATACCACCACCGATTTGCATACCGTCTGACAACCAAGCAGGCATCGCTTCAAGAGCACCTTTAACAGTGTCAGCAGGGATCATCAAAAGAAGGGCTGCAGGAATGGCGATACGAAGACCTTGAAGAAGAAGGGCCACAAAGTGAGCGCGTTCTACACCTTTGATATCCCCTTTTCTAGCAGCTGCGTCGGCAGTGTGAACCAAACCAACGGAAAGGGTACGGACGATCATGGTCAAGAAAAGACCAGCAACTGCAAGTGGAATAGCGACACCTTGAGCGACAGCGATTCCTTTTGTACTGAAGTCTCCCCCAAGTACCATGATGATGGCAGCAGCGACAGATGCAAGGGCAGCATCGGGTGCAACTGCGGCACCAATGTTGGCCCAGCCAAGTGCAAGTAATTGAAGGGAACCACCAAGCATAACACCGGCAGTCAAGTTACCTGTTACCAAACCGATTAAGGTACAGGCAACAAGTGGTTGGTGGAATTGGAATTGGTCAAGGATACCTTCAAGACCTGCTAAGAAGGCAACAACGACCACTAATACCATAGAAATAATAGACATGTTTAAAATCCTTTCGTAAGTAATCGATTATTGAACGTTAGCTTTGTTAATTAAGTCAAACAAATCTTTCTTAGAGTCATTTGGTACTTTACGGACGTCAAATTCAACTCCAAGATCACGCATTTTTTCAAATGTAGCCACGTCATCTTTATCCATTGACAAGACATTGTTGACCATGGTTTTACCAGTTGAGTGGGCCATTGAACCAACGTTCAGAGTTTTGATTGGCACACCGCCTTCGATGGCACGAAGGGCATCTTGAGGTGTTTCAAATAAGATCAAAGCATGTGTTTCGCCAAAGCGTGGATCTTTTGCAACGTCGATCAATTTTTGAATTGGGATAACGTTTGCTTTCACACCATTTGGTGCTGCTTGCTTGATCAACTCTTTACGGAGCTCATCTTTGGCAACTGAGTCTGAAGCTACGATAATTCGATCCGCTTTTGAATCAGGTGTCCAAGCAGTTGCAACTTGTCCATGAAGAAGACGTGTATCTAAGCGGGCAAGGTTAATCTTGAGTTTTCCATCTCCGATAACCGTTCCTTCTGGAATAGCAGCTTGGGCTACAGGAGCAGCAGTGGCTGTACTAGCTTCTTCAACAGGATTCAATTCTTCTGGAAGAGCTTTGACACCGTCTTTTGCTTCCTTGATGATGTTTGCAGCGACTTGATCAACGCCGGCATTTGCATCCATCAAACGTTCTGTATAAGCTTGAATCAACATCGGAAGGTTTAATCCTGTGATGATCGCAAATTTACGATCGGGATTTTCCCCCATGACACGACTCGCTTGGTTAAATGGAGAACCACTCCAAAGGTCAGCCAAAACCAAGATTTCATCTTCTGCATCAAATGCAGCAACAGCAGCATTGAATTTAGCATAGAGATCATCTGGGCCTTCACTTGGCATGAACGTAACCACTTGAACTTTCTCTTGATCCCCAAAGATCATCGAGCCGGATTGGTGGATTCCAGCTGCAAATTCACCGTGGCTAGCAATAATGATACCAATACTCATTATTGACATTCCTCCTTATAAAATTTGTTTGACTTTCAGTTTAAGAAAACTTTAAGCTTATTTATTATAAAACGTTTTCATAATAAAGTCAATTTTTCAGTACTAAATTAAAGGAAAAATAGATTCTTTGATATATTAAATTGTTAACATCTATTTTTAGATGTTGGTAAACTTCTTTGGCTATTAAATTTGAAAATCCTTGATAAGAGGGGAACGAAGGGGATTCGAAGTTTCTGAAAAGAGTAGTAGTAGGTTCTAATAGGTAAAATAAAAATATAGCAACCTATTGCAGGTCCTGTTTGTGAGAAACTAAAAAAGACCAGCCCATTTGGACTGGTCTAATAGGTTGAGTTGATTAGTTGGTGAAGTCAAGTACCATACGTCCTTGAATGGTTCCGGCTTCCATTTCGTCAAAGACTTTGACAGCATCTTCTACTGGACGTTTTTGAACAACTGGAACAACCAATCCTTCTGCACCAAATTGGAAGGCTTCTTCCAAGTCTTTACGAGTTCCTACTAGGGAACCGATGACTTGGATGCCATCTAATACTGTTTTTACAATACTGAGGTCCATCATTTCAGAAGGAAGTCCGACTGCGATAACGCGGCCACCCGCACGAACTGAATCAACAGCTTGGTTGAAGGCTACTTTAGAAACAGCGGTTACGACAGCAGAGTGAGCTCCACCATTTGTTTTTTCTTTGATCAATCCTGGAACATCTTCGACTTCGCGACCATTAATGACAAAGTCTGCCCCAACTTCTTTAGCCAATTCGAGTTTATCGTTGTTGATATCAATAGCGATGACATGAGCGTTGAAGACTTTCTTGGCATATTGAACAGCCAAGTTACCCAGTCCACCAGCTCCATAGATAACGATCCATTGTCCTGGTTCAGCTTTGGCTTCTTTGATAGCTTTGTAGGTTGTAACCCCGGCACAGGTAATAGAAGAAGCTTGAGCTGGATCTAAACCTTCAGGTACTTTCACTGCGTAATCTGCAGTAACGATACATTGTTCAGCCATTCCTCCATCAACAGAGTAACCAGCATTTTTTACAGTACGGCAAAGGGTTTCGCGACCAGTAGTACAGTATTCACAAGTACCACATCCTTCGAAGAACCATGCGACACTGACTCGATCCCCAACTTTGAGGCTCTTGACATCAGGAGCAAGTTCTTTAACAATTCCGATTCCTTCATGTCCTAGAACACGTCCTGGAACTTTACCAAAGTCTCCGTGAGCAACGTGCAAGTCCGTGTGGCAGACACCACAGTATTCGATTTGGACAAGCGCTTCCCCTGTTTCCAATGGGCGCACGTCTTTGTTTGCAACGATTTCAACACCAGTACCTTCTGGATTTACAACAACAGCTTTCATAGTTTTCCTCCTCAAGAGCTTAGTTGAATTAGAGACGGTAATAAAACGAGAAGTAACATCACTTGAATCATTATCGTATGAAACGAGCTAGGCTCCTTTTTTATTTTTGTTATGTTAATTTTATCACAAACTCCATCAGTTAGCAAGCGTTTACATAGAAAATTTTCTGAAAATAAACTTAACCAGTTAAATTACTTTCAGAAAAAGTCCCTATAAGGTTCCGTATGTTTGAGAAAATAAAAAAGCTTGAACCATCTTTTATAAAAGGTGATTCAAGCGATTCTCTTTATTTATAAGAAGAGTTTTTCTAGTTGACGAGCAACGCCGTCCTGATCATTTGTATACTCGGTTTGTTTATCCGCATAGGGGAGGAGGATAGGATTGGCATTTTTCATTGCATAACCAGTTCCTGCGAAAGCCAACATGTCTGTATCGTTTTGTTCGTCTCCAAAGGCGATGAGGTCTTTCCGATCAAGTCCGTATGTCTCGAGGAGATAGTTGAGGGCAAAGGCCTTATTGACCCCTTTTGGAGCGCACTCCAGAATGTTGAGGGGTCCACCCCAGCTATTGATTTCTAGCTCGTGATGGTAGTAATCACGCATTTCTTCGGCTAAAGCATACTTATCTTCAGCGCGTGTTTGAAAGAGGATGGCATTCGGATTTTCGGTAACTTTACGAGCTTCGAATTTTGTTTTGGAGGAGATTTTTGAAACCCCAAATAAGGCGGGATCAATAGTATGGTGGTAGGTATGGGTGACATAGAACTTATTGCGATACTCTCCTGCAATAAAGTCCGCTTGGATGTCATTTTCTCTCTCGACCATATCTAGGAGGTATCTTTTATCAAGGGTCATGGATAGTTCTTTCGACCATTTTTTATTTGGAATATGAGTGAGAGCGCCGTTAAAGTTAATCATGGGACTTTCCAATCCCAATTCCTTATAGATATGATCTGCCATTCGATAGGGACGCCCAGTTGTAATAATAACCCGGTGACCTTGTTCACTGACTTTCTGGATGGTTTTAATCGTAAAGGGAGATAATTTGCTCTCAGAATTTAATAAGGTGCCATCTAAATCGACAGCGATTAGTTTTTTATTCATAGGAAGATTCCTTTCATTTGTATGGTTTTTCTTACTCTAAATGTGGAGTATAGAAGTGCCATATTTTAAGAAGAATGCTACCATTATACCAGATAAACAGAAAAATTTCAGTCTTTCGAATAGAAGACGATGTGACACGAAAGATTGTCCAGATGAATCTCTTGTAAAAGTGAATGATTTTTGATAAAATATTGGTATTGTTCGTGATTGAGTTACGAGCAGATTTATTTTTTTTAAGGAGTTTATTAGAAAAATGGATAAGTTTTTCAAACTATCTGAACACGGAACAACGGTTCGTACAGAGGTATTAGCTGGTTTAACGACCTTCTTTGCCATGTCTTATATCTTATTTGTAAACCCTCAAATGCTCTCCCAAACAGGAATGCCTGCTCAGGGAGTATTTCTAGCAACCATTATTGGGTCAGTCGTTGGGACTCTCATGATGGCTTTCTACGCGAATCTGCCTTATGCCCAAGCGCCAGGAATGGGCTTGAATGCCTTCTTTACCTTTACAGTGGTATTTGGGATGGGCTATTCTTGGAAAGAAGCCTTGGGAATGGTATTTATTTGTGGATTAATTTCCTTGATTATCACATTAACTAATGTTCGGAAAATGATTATTGAGTCCATTCCAAATGCTTTGCGTTCAGCTATTTCAGCTGGTATCGGAATTTTCTTGGCTTATGTGGGAATCAAAAATGCTGGCTTGTTGAAGTTTTCGATTGATCCGCATACCTATACGGTGGCAGGAGAAGGGGCTGACAAAGCGAATGCAGCGATTACAGCAAATTCTGCAGCGGTTCCAGGACTTGTTAGTTTCAATAGTCCGACAGTCCTCCTTGCCTTGGCTGGCTTAGCCATTACTGTTTTCTTTGTCATCAAGGGCATTAAAGGAGGAATTATCCTTTCTATCCTTACGACAACAATCCTCGCTATTGTGTTTGGCATTGTTGATCTTTCAACGATTGACTTTGGTAGTACCCATCTTGGAGCAGCCGTTAATGATCTTGGCAAAATTTTTGGAGCTGCACTTGGTTCAGAAGGATTAGGTTCTTTGATTACCAATACTTCTCGTCTTCCTGAAACCTTGATGGCCATCCTCGCTTTCTCATTGACAGATATCTTTGATACGATTGGTACCTTGATTGGAACTGGTGAAAAAGTTGGTATTGTTGCCACAAATGGTGAAAATCATCAATCCGCTAAATTGGATAAAGCCCTTTATTCAGACCTCGTAGCGACATCTGTTGGTGCTATTGCAGGTACTTCGAATGTGACGACTTATGTTGAGTCAGCTGCGGGTATCGGAGCTGGTGGACGGACTGGTTTGACAGCCCTTGTAGTAGCCATCTGTTTCGCAGTGTCAAGTATTTTTAGTCCCCTTCTTGCTATTGTACCGACAGCAGCCACAGCACCGATTTTGATCATCGTTGGGATCATGATGTTGAGTAGCTTGAAAAACATCCATTGGGATGATATGGCAGAAGCTGTACCAGCCTTCTTCACCTCTATCTTTATGGGATTCAGTTATTCCATCACAAATGGAATTGCAGCAGGTTTTATTACTTATACAGTAACCAAATTGGTCAAAGGTGAAGCCAAAGAAGTTCACAGTATGATTTGGATTTTAGATGCCTTGTTCATCTTGAACTTTATCAGTATGGCCTTGCACTAGAATGAACATAGAAGAAAGCTTGGACAGAAGGTCCAAGCTTTTTTGATTGTCTCAGGTGAGGCCGAAGGTGATCGACTAAAAATAGTGGGCAAGAATCAATTATTTTTGGTATAATGGAGCAATGAAAAGTCAAAATGAACAAGAGTTGATGGCCCTTGGAAAACAGTTGGGTCAACGGTTAGAAAAACAGGATGTCGTGATTCTGACAGGGGATCTGGGGGCTGGGAAAACAACCTTTACAAAAGGCCTAGCTCAAGGGTTGGATATTCGTCAGATGATTAAAAGTCCCACTTATACCATTGTGAGAGAATATGAAGGTCGCTTACCCTTGTATCACCTGGATGTCTATCGTATTGGAGACGATCCAGATTCGATTGATTTGGATGACTTTTTGTTTGGTGAAGGGGTGACCGTTATTGAGTGGGGCGAACTGCTAGAGACCAGTCTTCCTGCTGGATATTTAAAGGTTGAACTGCTCAAGGACGGCGACGGACGTGAGATACGCTTGTCAGCTGTCGGTGAACGTGCAGAACAATTAAAGGACTCATTTCTAACTTCTGTAGGAGCTTGAAGATGGAACAGGTATTGGATCTCTTTTTGAAAGAAGCTGAGGTCTCGGATGCGCAACACTTACTTGACTTTTTTAAAGATGTGGCGACTGAATCGGATTTTATGACCTTGGCTCCAGAAGGGCTTGGGATGACCAAGCAAGAGTTAGAAATCTTTGCTGAAACACAAGCACAAACAGACAACCAATTATGTCTTTTGTTATACTTGGGTGAGGATTTGGTAGGCGTCTTAAATATTGCGGCGGATCAAAATAGGGCCTTGCGTCATATTGGAGATCTCTTTATCGTTGTTCGGAAGGCCTATTGGAATAAAGGATTGGGTCGTATTCTTCTAGAAGAAGGAATCGCATGGGCAGAAGGTACCAACCTCCTTCGGAAGTTAGACCTCAGTGTCCAAGTTCGAAATGAACGGGCCATCCATCTCTACCAAACGCTAGGATTTGAAATTGAAGGTCTCCGCAAGAGAGGCGTATACAAGGAAGGGGAATATCTGGATGTTTACCTAATGGGCAAACTGATAGATAGACAGAATTAATGATTAAAAAAATTCTATTAATGTTTTTTAGTTTGTTAGCTGTAACGACAATAGGGATTGCGGCCTATGGGCTGACCATCCTCAATCAGTCAACAAATACGTTGAGTAAGACTTATAAAGGGATTGGTGATGAAAACAATGTCATCGCAGAAAACAAACCAATGACCATTTTGCTCATGGGGGTTGATACTGGATCAGGCTCACGAGAGGATCAGTGGGTAGGAAACAGTGATACCATGATTCTGGTGACGGTAAATCCACAGACGCGTGAAACAACGATTATGAGTTTGGAACGGGATATCTTGACCAATATTACGCAGGATGGAGAAACTGTCCAAGCTAAGCTGAATGCGGCTTATGCTCAAGGTGGAGCAGAATTGGCCATTAAAACCATCCAAGATTTGATGAATATTCATATCGACCGTTATGCGATGATCAATATGAAAGGCCTGGTTCAACTGGTTGATAAGGTTGGCGGCATCACAGTAAACAATCCATTTGATTTTGATATTTCAATCGAAGAAAATGAACCGGAATATACAGCAAAAATTCCACCTGGTCGTCAAGAGATTGATGGAGAACAAGCATTGGTATATTCACGGATGCGTTATCAAGATCCAGAAGGAGACTATGGTCGTCAAAAACGCCAACGGGAAGTCATTGAAAAGATCATCAAGAAAGTATTGACTTTGGATGGTCTGAGCAACTATCAAGGAATTATTGAAGCGGTTAGTGATAATATGCAGACCAATATCTCCTTGGATACGAATAGCTTGATGCACTTGATGGGCTATCGAGATGCCTTGAAGAACATCCGTATGGAACAGTTGAAAGGGGAAGATGCCACCCTAGCGGATGGCGGAAGTTACCAAATTGTTACTTCAGAACACCTGTTGAAGATGCAGAATATCCTGCGCAAAAGTCTTGGATTATCGCCTGTAAGAAAGCTCAAAACAAGTGCTGTTCTATTGGATAGCGATGAAGCTAGGGGTACTGATTCGTCAGAAAGTGGCGAAAGCCCAGTAGAGTCGAGTCAGAATACTGGTGGGGGCTATTACGATCCTTCCTATGTTCCGGAAACTTCTGTAAGTTCAGAAACGGTGACACCATACCAACAGATAGTGCCTCCTTATACGGATACAACTGTAGCTGGTGTTGGAGGAAACTAAATTAAAAAAAAAAGGTTTTGAGATAGCTATCTCAAAACCTTTTTTGGTTAGTCGTTCGTATTAGATTTCTCAGACCAAATAGTTTGGATTTGTTCTACAGAAGCGTTGGCTTGCTGAGAAAAGACCCTTGCCTTATAGGAAAAGTCTTCCAGTAATTGGTTTAAAAGGACTCGTTGCTCCTGAATGATTTCAATGTTTTTTTTGATTTTAGAAACATTTGATTGGATTCCATCCGTGAGTTGTTTGGTTTCGTTGAATTCATTTTTAAGGGGTTCCCGATTTTTAACAAGTTGATAGCTGATGGTTGCTCCAGTCGCAAACCAAAATAGATCTCTTAATTTCATAGTAAGCTCCTTTTTAATGGTTTGAGATATCCTTGGCTAATTGAGCAAGGCGGTCAAAATCAGGTTCGTGGGCAATGAAATCAATCTTTAGGTCGTCTTCTTGAGAGTAGCGTGGAAGAATATGGACGTGGGTGTGGAAGACAGACTGACCCGCAATTTCTTCCATGTTACTAATGATATTCATTCCTTGAGGCTGTGTAGCACTTTCCACTTTTTTGGTGACTCTTGAAACGATGTTAAAAAGATCAGCTGTTTCATCTGGTGTCATTTCCAACAGATTACGGGCATGTTTTTTTGGAATCACAAGGGTATGGCCTGGAGTGACCTGAGAGATATCTAAAAAAGCAAGAAAATGGTCATCTTCGTAGACCTTAGAAGCAGGAATTTCTCCGGCAACAATCTTACAAAAAATACAATCCGAAACCATAAATGTACCTCAATTTCGCTAGATTTTGTTATAATATAAGAACATTATACCAGAAAGCTAAGAAAATATGTTAGAAATAAAAAACCTGACAGGAGGCTATGTCAATATCCCTGTCTTAAAAGAAGTTAGTTTTGAGGTCGGTGATGGTCAATTGATTGGATTGATCGGCTTGAATGGAGCAGGGAAATCAACGACCATTAATGAAATTATAGGTCTATTGCGTCCCTATGCTGGCGAAATCCGGATCGACGGTTTGACTTTAGCTACTTCTCCAAGTGCTTATCGCCAAAAAATTGGTTATATTCCTGAAACACCGAGCCTTTATGAGGAGTTAACCCTGCGTGAGCATATTGAGACAGTGGCGATGGCCTATGACTTGGATCAGGAAGCAGTTTTTGCGCGTGTGACTCCTCTCTTGAAGCAATTTCGACTAGAGGAAAAATTAGATTGGTTTCCTGTCCATTTTTCTAAGGGGATGAAACAAAAGGTCATGATTGTTTGTGCCTTTGCTGTTGATCCAAGTTTGTTTATTGTCGACGAGCCTTTCTTAGGTTTGGATCCAGTTGCGATCTCAGATTTAATTCAATTATTGAAGGTGGAAAAAGAGAAGGGGAAATCTATTTTAATGAGTACCCATGTTCTGGATTCTGCTGAAAAAATGTGTGATGCCTTTGTCATCCTCCATAAGGGGCAGGTCCGTGCTCAGGGGACTTTAGAGGAATTGCGGACAGAATTTGGAATGGCGAATGCCGATTTGAATGAAATTTACCTTGCACTAACAAAAGAGGCGGACCGATGATTGAAGTTTTACAAAAGAGGAAGACGACCTTTCGCAATCAGTGCTTGAAATATTCTCGCTATGTGTTTAATGATCACTTTGTCCTCTTTCTCCTGATTTTTCTAGGCTTTTTAGCGGTTCAGTATAGCCAATTTTTGCGCTCTCTACCAAAAGATAAGAGCCTTCTCCTCCTTGTACTTGCCCTAGCTCCTTTGCTCCTGCTTCCAATTGGTTCTATCGCAACCTATTTTGAGAAGCCAGACATGATTTTCCTTCTGGCAAAAGAAGAGCAATTGAAAGGCTATTTGAAACAACAGACTATACGAGCGACTATTTTCTGGGGGATTTTGCAAACTCTTGTACTTGTCCTGTTTGTCCCTTTGGCTTTGGCTTTAGGACTGTCTTTGACCATTGTAGTGGTTTATTTGTCTATTCTCTTCTTGTTGAAGGTTCTTGTTTTTCAAGGGAAGGGCAAAAGATTCTATAATCAGGCGGGTCTTGATTGGAAACGAATCGTAGAGCTAGAAAACCAGAGAAAGCAAAGTATTCTAAGATTTTTCTCCCTTTTTACCACAGTAAAAGGAATGACCAACAGCGTGAAACGGCGAGCCTACTTAGACAGATTAACAAGCATGGTTCCGAAAGTCAGTGCTAAGACCTGGAACAATCTGTATCTCCGTTCTTATCTCAGAAATGGAGATCTGTTTTCCATGAGCCTGCGTCTATTAGGACTAGCAATCGCTGTCTTTGTCTTCATCCCGCAAACGCTAGTAGCAGTAGCCGTCGCGGGGCTCTTGAATTATTTACTTGTTTTTCAATTGCTCGGACTCTACAAGGCCTTTGACTATCAGTATTTAACGCGACTCTTCCCCTTGGAAATCAGTGCTAAAACACGAGGGCTTCTTCAAACAGTTCAATCGGTGACTTTGTTTGTGGTTCTTGTCGAGGGAGGACTGGGATTACTGGTCTTTGAAGAGAAAATTCTCGTCCTGGCCTTGCTAGCTTTCACAGGCTTTTTAGCCTATGGTTATGCACCTTTCAAGGTGAGACGATTAGTTGACGAAACGCTTTAAAATTAGTAAAATAGATGGGAAACTTTTTACGGAGGAAGAGATGGACTCGAACGAAAAAGAGCTAACGTTAACCCCAATTGCTGGTAAAAGCGGAAAAGCCTTTATGGGGACTTATCCAGATGGGGGGAAAGTATTTGTCAAAATGAATACGACTCCAATATTAGCAGGGTTAGCTAAAGAACAAATTGCTCCACAACTCTTATGGAGCCGACGCTTACCTGACGGAAATGTGATGAGCGCACAAGAATGGTTAAATGGAGAAATTTTAACTCCAAATGGGATGGGGAAAAAGCAAGTGGTTCATATCCTGACTCGTTTGCACCGTTCACGCCCCTTGATGACGCAATTGAGAAAGTTGGGCTACACAGCTGAGTCGCCATTGGATTTATTGAATTCTTTGAGCAGTCAGTTGCCAATCGCTTTGCGTCAAAACAATTATTTGCAATCTGTATTAAAGAGTTTACGACAGACTGTTCCAGCTTTTCGAGAAGATTATGCAACCATTGTTCACGGAGATGTCCGTCACAGTAACTGGATTGAAACAGACAGTGGATTTATCTACTTGGTAGATTGGGATTCTGTCCGCTTAACAGATCGGATGATGGATGTGGCTCATGTTTTAAGTCACTACATTCCAGATTCCCAGTGGCAGGATTGGTTGGTCTATTACGGCTATAAGTACAATGAAACTGTATTTGGTAAATTGTACTGGTTTGGTCAATACTCTTTCCTTTGTCAGATTGTAAAATACTATGAAAATAATGATTTAGAGAATGTGAACCGGGAAATTTATGCCTTGCGTAATTTCCGGTCAAAATATGGGAAGGAAGCATGAGAGTTAGAAACCGTAAAGGTGCAACCGAATTATTAGAAGCCAATCCGCAATATGTCATTTTGAAGCCAGAAGAAGCCAAAGGGAAGTGGCATGAGATTTTTGGGAATGACCATCCTATTCATATTGAAGTGGGAAGCGGTAAAGGAGCCTTTATCACTGGAATGGCAAAACAAAATCCAGACATTAACTATATCGGGATTGATATTCAAAAATCAGTATTAAGCTACGCTTTGGATAAGGTGTTGGAAGCTGACGTTCCCAATATCAAGTTACTTTGGGTGGACGGAGATAGCTTGACCAATTATTTTGAAGACGGTGAGATTGATCAATTGTATCTCAATTTTTCAGATCCTTGGCCGAAGAAACGCCATGAAAAACGTCGTCTAACCTACAAGAGTTTCTTAGATACCTTCAAACAGATTTTGCCAGAGCATGGAGAGATTCATTTCAAGACGGACAATCGAGGACTCTTTGAATACAGTTTGGTGAGTTTTTCTCAGTATGGAATGACCTTGAAGGGTGTCTGGTTAGATCTTCATGCTAGTGATTTTGAGGGAAATGTCATGACCGAATATGAAAAGAAATTCTCAAGTAAGGGTCAGGTCATTTATCGGGTTGAAGCACAATTTTAAAGTCTAGTTAAGGATCGACGTCTCCTGAAAAGGAGGCGTTTTTCTTTTGGATGGTAGTTGTATGAATGAGGAAGGCGAAATTCTTGCATTTCGACGGAACTTGTGCTAAAATATTTAAAACGAATAGAAAAGGAGAGGCGAAGACATATCTTCGCCTCTTGTCTGTGAGGAGGTGTTGTCCTATCGCAACAATTGTTGAATTAGTAACAGAAATTATTGAACCGGCCATCCAAGCTCCCTTTGAATTAGTGGATGTTGAATATGAAAAGGTTGTAGGAGATTATGTTCTAAGTATCTTTGTTGATAAGCCAGGTGGTATTACTCTAAATGATACAGCGGATTTAACAGAAGTGATTAGTCCTCTGTTGGATCAGATTCAACCAGATCCATTCCCAGAACAGTACTTCCTAGAAGTGACGAGTCCTGGTTTGGAGCGTCCCTTAAAAACCAAAGATGCAGTGGAAAAAGCTCTGGGTCAATATATCCATGTCAGCTTGTACAAGGCAGTTGACAAACAAAAGGTCATTGAAGGAACACTCGTTAAGTTCGAAGATGACCAATTGACCATGGAATACATGGACAAAACCAGAAAGAAAACCATTGAAATCCCCTATAGTCTTGTCTCAAAAGCAAGACTAGCTGTCAAATTATAGCAGAAAAGAAAGGAAGGCTCTTAGTAGCCTAAGAGCAAGAAAAGAATGAGTAAAGAAATGCTAGATGCTTTTCGCATCTTGGAAGAAGACAAAGGAATCAAAAAAGAAGATATCATTGAAGCTGTCAAAGAATCATTGCGTTCGGCTTATCGGAGACGGTATGGTCAAGCAGAAAGTGCTGCTATCGAATTTAATGAAAAGACTGGTGACTTCCGCGTTTATACTGTTCGTGAAGTAGTGGATGAAGTATTTGATAGCCGGTTAGAAATTAGCTTGAAAGATGCTCTTGCGATTAGCTCTGCCTATGAATTAGGAGACAAAATCAAATTTGAAGAAGCACCTGCTGAGTTTGGCCGTGTCGCAGCTCAATCTGCCAAACAAACCATCATGGAAAAAATGCGCAAGCAAACTCGTGCGATTACCTACAACACTTATAAAGAACATGAAAATGAAATTATGAGTGGAACGGTTGAGCGTTTTGATAATCGCTTTATCTATGTAAATTTAGGGTCTATCGAAGCTCAACTGTCTAAACAAGACCAGATCCCGGGTGAAGTTTTCCAATCTCATGATCGCATCGAAGTCTTTGTCTACAAAGTAGAAGACAATCCTCGTGGGGTCAACGTTTTCGTAAGTCGTAGCCATCCAGAAATGATCAAACGTTTGATGGAACAAGAAATCCCTGAAGTCTATGATGGAACCGTTGAAATCATGAGCGTGGCACGTGAAGCTGGAGACCGGACCAAGGTAGCTGTTCGTAGCCATAATCCAAACGTAGATGCGATTGGAACCATCGTTGGTCGTGGTGGATCGAACATCAAAAAGATTACTAGCAAGTTCCACCCAGCACGTTATGATCAGAAATTGGATCGTATGGTCCCAACAGAAGAAAATATTGATGTCATTGAGTGGGTTCCAGATCCAGCAGAATTTATCTACAATGCCATTGCGCCTGCTGAGGTCGATCAAGTCATCTTTGATGAAGAAGACAGCAAGCATGCCCTTGTGGTAGTACCAGATAGCAAGCTATCTCTTGCGATCGGTCGTCGTGGTCAAAACGTGCGCTTGGCGGCTCACTTAACTGGCTACCGGATTGATATCAAATCAGCTAGTGAGTACGAAGAAATGGAAGCAAGTCAAGAACCTGCTTTTGAAGAAGTAGAAAGTGATTTGAATTCTGTAGACGAATAGGGAGGAAATCATGGTAAAGACAAGAAAAATCCCTTTACGCAAGTCTGTCGTTTCAAATGAGGTCATCGATAAACGAGATCTCTTGCGAATCGTAAAAAATAAAGAAGGTCAAGTTTTTATCGATCCAACTGGGAAAGCAAATGGTCGTGGTGCTTATATCAAGCTCGATAACGAGGAAGCACTTCAAGCCAAGAAGAAGAAAGTCTTCAATCGCAGCTTTAGCATGGAAGTAGATGAAGCTTTCTACGACGAATTGATTGCTTATGTGGATCATAAGGTGAAAAGAAGAGAGTTAGGCCTTGAATAAGCAAAAAGTCAGTAATTTATTGGGATTGGCTCAGCGAGCAGGGAAAATCATCTCTGGAGAAGAGTTTGTCATCAAGTCTGTTCAAGAAGGAAAGGCTCGTTTGGTCTTTCTAGCAGATGATGCAGCTCCCAATCTTACTAAAAAAATCACAGATAAATGCCACTATTATGGCATTCCGGTATTAACCGTGTTTTCAACACTAGAATTAAGTACTGCCATTGGTCGCTCACGCAAGGTAGCGGCCGTGACAGATGCTGGATTTTCAAAGAAAATGAGGTCTCTTATGGAATAGAAGAGGAGGACAGCAATTGTCTAAGAAAAGATTGTATGAGATTGCCAAAGAACTAGGCAAGGAAAGTAAAGAAGTCGTCACACGGGCAAAAGAATTAGGGTTGGAGGTAAAGAGTCACGCTTCTAGTATCGAAGGTGAAGCGGTTGAGCGTTTGGTCAATAGTTTTGCATCAAAGGCGCCCCAAACTCCTAAAGTGACGGAAGAAAAACAAGTAAAAGTTGCACCGGTTGCAAAAGAACCTGTTGCAAACCAACCAGAAAAAACAACGGAAACAGCTGCAACACCTGTTGTGAAGCCAAAGAGTCGTAATTTCAAGGCGGAACGCGAAGCCCGTGCAAAAGAGCAGGCGGAACGTCGTCAGCAACAAGGAAATCGACCTAAGAAACAACAAAACGACCGTCGGGATGGGGATCGTTTCCAAAATCGTAGTGAACGAAAAAATCAAGGAAATGACCGCCGGAACCAAGGGAATGATCGTCGCCGTGACCAAGCTGGAAACAGTCAAGGACGTCCAAATCCTGTAAATGGCGCACCGAAGATTGACTTCAAAGCCCGTGCGGCAGCATTAAAAGCAGAGCAAAATGCGGAATATGCACGTGGTAGTGAAGAACGCTACAAGCAAAACCAGGCAGCCAAGGTAGAGCAAGACCGTCAACAACGTCGTAAGCGCGAAGAGGCAGTTGCGACTGAAGTTGTCGCTCCACAACCGAAGGTAGAAGCAGCGAAGGCAACTCCGGTAGCGGCTCCAAGTCCTGCAGCAGTTGATACACGTCGGAAAAAGCAAGCTAGACCAGACAAAAAACGTGAAGATTTTGATCGCGAAGAAGATGGTCCAAGAAAACAACAAAAGAATCGAAGTAGTCAAAACCAAGTGAGAAATCAAAGAAATAGTAACTGGAACAACAACAAAAAGAATAAAAAAGGAAAGAATAACCGCAATGAAGCTCCAAAACCAGTAACAGAGCGTAAATTCCATGAGTTGCCAAGTGAACTTGAGTACACAGATGGAATGACGGTTGCGGAAATCGCAAAACGGATTAAGCGTGAGCCTGCGGAAATCGTTAAGAAACTCTTCATGATGGGAGTGATGGCGACACAAAACCAATCCTTGGATGGCGATACCATTGAACTTCTGTTAGTGGATTATGGAATTGAAGCCAAGAAAAAGGTTGAAGTGGACAATGCGGATATCGAACGCTTCTTCGTCGAAGATGGCTATTTGAATCCAGATGAATTGGTAGAGCGTCCACCAGTTGTCACCATCATGGGACACGTTGACCACGGGAAGACAACCCTTTTGGATACCCTTCGTAATTCACGTGTAGCAACAGGTGAAGCGGGAGGAATCACCCAGCATATCGGTGCCTACCAAATCGTGGAAAATGGCAAAAAAATTACCTTCTTGGATACACCTGGACACGCGGCCTTCACCTCTATGCGGGCGCGTGGTGCATCTGTTACGGATATTACCATCTTGGTCGTAGCGGCAGATGACGGGGTGATGCCTCAGACTATCGAAGCTATTAACCACTCAAAAGCGGCTAATGTCCCAATCATTGTGGCTATTAACAAGATCGATAAACCGGGTGCCAACCCAGAACGTGTCATCGGTGAATTGGCAGAGCATGGGGTTATGTCAACTGCCTGGGGTGGGGATTCTGAGTTTGTAGAAATCTCTGCCAAGTTCAACCAAAATATCGATGAACTTTTGGAAACGGTCCTTCTTGTAGCTGAAATCCAAGAACTCAAGGCAGATCCAACAGTTCGTGCCATCGGTACTGTTATCGAAGCTCGTTTGGATAAAGGTAAAGGTGCGGTCGCAACCCTTCTGGTTCAACAAGGTACTTTGAATGTCCAAGACCCAATCGTTGTTGGTAATACTTTCGGACGTGTCCGTGCCATGACCAATGACCTTGGCCGTCGTGTGAAAGTAGCTGGACCATCTACTCCAGTTTCTATCACTGGTTTGAACGAAGCGCCAATGGCGGGTGACCACTTTGCGGTTTATGAAGATGAAAAATCTGCGCGTGCAGCCGGTGAAGAACGTGCCAAACGTGCGCTGATGAAACAACGTCAAGCAACCAACCGTGTCAGCCTTGAAAATCTCTTTGATACCTTGAAGGCTGGAGAAGTGAAATCCGTTAATGTCATCATTAAAGCCGATGTTCAAGGATCGGTTGAAGCCCTTGCTGCTTCCCTTCAAAAGATTGAAGTGGAAGGTGTGAAAGTGACCATCGTTCACTCAGCAGTTGGTGCCATCAACGAATCAGACGTTACCCTCGCAGAAGCTTCAAATGCCTTCATCATTGGATTTAACGTCCGCCCTACGCCTCAAGCGCGTCAGCAAGCAGAAGCTGACGAGGTAGAAATCCGTCTTCACTCAATCATCTACAAAGTGATTGAAGAAATGGAAGATGCTATGAAGGGAATGTTGGATCCTGAGTTCGAAGAGAAAGTCATCGGGGAAGCAGTCATTCGTGAAACCTTTAAAGTCTCTAAAGTGGGTACTATCGGTGGATTTATGGTCCTCAGTGGTAAGGTCACTCGTGATTCCAAAGTTCGTGTCATTCGTGACGGTGTCGTCATTTATGACGGTGCTCTTGCAAGCTTGAAACATTATAAAGATGATGTCAAAGAAGTGACCAACGGTCGTGAGGGTGGTCTCATGATTGAAGGCTACAATGATATCAAGACTGATGATACCATCGAAGCTTACATCATGGAAGAAATTAAAAAATAAACTGTTAACTAGGAAGTAAGAGAGGTAATCTCCCATTTCCTAGTTTTTAAAGACAGAGCAGAAAGGAGTTCCTATGGCAAGTCATTTTCGGACAGACCGAGTCGGTATGGAAATCAAGCGGGAAGTCAACGAAATTTTGCAAAAGAAAGTTCGTGATCCGCGTGTCCAAGGCGTCACTATTACGGATGTTCAAATGCTAGGCGATTTGTCGATGGCTAAGGTTTACTATTCGATTATGAGTGACCTGGCTTCAGATAATCAAAAGGCTCAGACAGGGCTGGAAAAAGCAACAGGAACCATCAAGCGCGAATTAGGTCGGAATTTAAAATTGTACAAAATTCCAGATTTAACCTTTGTCAAAGATGAATCCATTGAATATGGAAACAAGATTGACCAAATGTTACGCGATCTTGATAAAAAATAATGAACAAAACGATAGATTCTGTAGAGTCTATCGTTTTTTTATGGCAAAATTCAGAAGAAATTTCAAAAAAAACTTGTGCCGAAGGGGTGGATGTTTTAAAATAGAGTGAGTAAACTTTTATCGAATGATGATGGAGGAAAAGGAATGTCCATTGATTGGCAGAACATTTTATTTAACTTCTTAGGTGGTTTGGGACTATTTTTATATAGTATCAAAACTATGGGGGATGGCTTGCAACAGGCTGCAGGGGATCGCCTTCGTTACTATATCGACAAATATACCAGTAATCCATTTCTAGGGGTGCTCGTAGGGATTGTCGTGACTGCCCTTATCCAGTCTAGTACCGGGGTAACTGTTATTACGGTTGGATTAGTAAGTGCCGGTCTATTAACGCTACGCCAAGCAATTGGAATCATCATGGGAGCTAATATCGGGACAACCGTCACTTCCTTCATCATTGGTTTCAAGTTGGGAACATATGCCTTGCCCATTATGTTTGTCGGTACAGTCTGTCTCTTCTTTACCAAGAACCGGATAGCTAACAATATTGGTCGGATCTTGTTTGGGGTTGGGGGAATCTTTTACGCCTTGAACCTCATCAGCGCAGGGATGAGTCCTTTGAAAGACTTGCCAGAGTTCAGCCAATATATGGTAACCCTTGGGAAGAATCCAATCCTCGGAGTGCTAGCTGGAGCCATTATCACAGTCTTGATCCAGGCTTCTTCTGCAACGATTGGGATTCTGCAAGGTCTCTACTCAGGTGGATTTTTAGATCTTAAGGGAGCATTGCCAATTTTATTTGGGGATAACATTGGGACTACCCTCACCGTTATCATTGCTGCCATGGGAGCCAATGTTTCTGCCAAACGGGTTGCAGCGACCCACGTCTTATTTAATGTCATCGGGACCATTCTGTGTATCATCTTGTTGGGACCATTTACGAGTATGGTTGAGTTCTTCCAAGCTCAGTTGCATCTCTCACCTGAGATGACGATTGCCTTTTCACATGGTGCTTTTAATGTGACTAACACCATCGTTCAATTCCCATTCATCGGAGCATTGGCTTACTTTGTGACGAAATTGATTCCTGGTGAGGATGAAGTGGTCAAATACGAGCCACTTTACTTGGATGAAAATCTGATTACTCAAGCTCCTTCGATTGCCTTGGGGAATGCCAAAAAAGAACTCTTGCACTTAGGAGCTTATGCTGAAAAGATTTTTGATTTATCTTATCGCTATATTTTGAATCAAGAAGAAAAGCTAGCTGAAAAAGGTCATAAAACAGAAGAAGCGATTAATACCATCGATGATCAGTTGACCAAATACTTGATCCGCTTGTCTAGTGAAGCTTTGAGTCCAAAAGAAAGCGAATCCTTGACCAATATTTTGGATTCTTCTCGAGATTTGGAGCGGATTGGAGACCACGCAGAAGCCTTGATCAACTTGACGGATTATCTTATTCGGAAGAAAGTTGTCTTTTCTGACAATGCCTTGGCTGAACTAGAAGATATCTACCAACAAACGGCGACGTTTGTCAAAGATGCTCTTAGAAGTGTAGAAGAAGATAGTCAAGAGTTGGCCGCAGAGTTGGAACAGCGCCATCAGGCGATTGAAAAACTTGAAAAGAAATTGCGGAAGACCCATATTTCACGTCTGAACAAGGGCGAGTGTACGCCTCAAGCAGGTGTGAACTTTATTGATATCATCTCTCACTATACGCGTGTCGCAGACCATGCCATGAATTTAGCAGAGAAGGTGCAATTGGAGCAGATCTAAAAAAACGAAAAATCCAGTTCTTTAGGACTGGATTTTAGAATGTAGACAATTTTTTTCATAAAATAGCTAGAAAATTTTTTCAAAAAAAAATTTGTATTTTTAATTAATTAAACAAATTTATTACTTTCCGCTGTGAGAAAAGTGGCTGAAGCTCTAAAGTTTCAGCCACTCGGGAGTTTTGAAACTTTAGGTTCAAAACTAAGTCATGGAACTTCCTGGATTGCTGAAATCATCCACTGGATAATTTCACCTAACGTCCGTACT
>NZ_JVIQ01000054.1:0-16725 GCF_001072745.1 Streptococcus sp. 400_SSPC
AGAAGAAACTACAACAACCACTTCATCAAGCGAAGAAGAAACTACAACAACCACTTCATCAAGTGAAGAAGAAACTACAACAACCACAACAACTACAGCTGAAACCACAACATCTACAACCACTACAACTCCGGAAAAACCAGATAACCATGGTTCAGGTGATGGTGATACAACCACAACAACTACAACCACAACAACAACTCCAGCACCAGGTAACCCTGGCGGAAATGGAGATGGTAACGGTGGCGGACGCAAAGTCCTTCTCCCAAGTACAGGTGAAGTTGCAGCGACCGGATTGATCCTTTCAGGAGCAATTGTTCTTTCAGGAGCAGTGTTGTTGAAACGTAAAATTTCAAATAACTAATATATAACTAACTATAGTGTATTAGCACATTTGATTTAACAATAAAGTCTCAAGAATATAATTCTTGAGGCTTTTTTATGCGGATAATACTGTTGTGCGGTTGATTTTTCCTTTGAGCTAAGGAGAGGTTAAAATTGTACTTTTGATTTCTTAGGTGTATAATGTACTATTAGATACTAATAAGGTAATGAGGCTTTTGAATGGAATTAAAGGATTTTACAGAAAAAGAACAAGAACAAATCAACCAAGGTTTGAGTACAGCTGAGATTTCTGATAAAGAAGCGGCGAAGAAGTTGCTTGCTCTTGTACCGCAAGAATGGATGAAGCGTATTCCATTCTTTGTCAGAGGGCATGCGACAACAAAAACCATCGAACGTGTGGCAATGCGCTATCCTGAACTCTATACCGTGGCCAAGCGCCAAGGAGATCTTCCTGAAAAAGAACGGGAAGAATTGCGGGTCATCATGACAGAAGTTTTTGAAGAAAAGATGAACAAACACAAAATTAAATAAGATTCATTATTCATTGAAGAGCTGGATAGTCTACCAGCTCTTTTTTTGCTACCTATAAAGTTTCTTCATTTCGTGAAAAATAGTTGGAGCTAAGTCAGTTTTAAACTATAATATAGGATAAGGAGATTCGATAGGAAGAAGAAATGAATCATGTTATCAGACGTGATTCCATGTTACAAAATATCTTAGTATATAGAAAAGGAACCAATCTATGAAATCATCTAAAAAAATCATGCTCCTTACTAGCTGTGCTTTGGCAATCTTTACTTTAGCTGCTTGTGGTAGCAACCAAAAGCAATCCAAGGAAAAACAGGCAAGCTCCACAGTGCAGCAGTCCAATTCAGACAAGGACCACTACAAGGGCACCTATAGCAACCTCAATAGCAAGGAAAGCGTCGAAGAAGTGCGGGCTCTTTTATCTGCTTATTTGGATCAGGAAAGTGTAGACAAGTTTCTGGGTCTAGTAACGGACTACGATAGCATTGTCGGCTCTGTTGGCTTGACGGGTGACTTCGGAAAGTTCAAGAAAACAGACTACAATGTTGAGAAGATTAGTGACTTGTGGACCAAGCAGAAGGGCGATTTTGTCGGGACTAACTGCCGGATCAACAGCTATACCTTGCTAAAGAATCGTATCGAGATTCCTAAGATGAAAGCGGATAGTGAACTCTTGTTCGTGGATAATGATGCCATTGACAAAGGGAAAGTCTTCGATGAGGCAGACAAGGAAGCCTTTAACACTCTCTATTCACGGGTTCCGACAGAGGCGACAACGGATGTCAAGGTCCATGCCAAGAAGATGGAAGAGTATTTTGCTCATTTTAAGTTCAATGAAAACGCGCGTATGCTTTCTGTCATCGTTCATGACAATTTAGACGGTAATACTCTTTTTGTTGGTCACGTGGGCGTTTTGGTACCTGCCAAGGAAGGCTATCTCTTTGTCGAAAAACTTACTTTTGAAGAACCTTATCAAGCCATCAAGTTTGCGACTAAAGAAGATGTCTACAAATACTTGGAGACCAAATACCAAGATTACACCGGTGAAGGTCTAGCTAAGCCCTTTATCATGGATAATGAAAAATGGGTTGAAACCAAATAGAATTTCCAGCTAGTTAAGTTTGATGGAATTCCAGCTAAGGAAAGGAGCTAAAGATTAGTAAAAAATGGAGCTACTTTGCTCTAGCCCTTATTCTTATTGGTTTTCTATTAGTTGAAGCAAGTATGTATGTCCTACCCTACATTGAAGGATTAAAAGATTTTGAACTAGTTGCTTTCGGATTTGGAATTTTTCTCTTAGTGGCTGTCATCATCTTATTAATCAAGACTAAAAAGCATACTGATTAAGGCCGAGTCAACAATTGTACTGTGTATTTAGAATTTATGAAGGCAGAAATGGAATGGCAAGTTTAGGATCAGTGCCAGTATTATTAAGTGTTGGTTTTATTGGCTTCTTCAGCATTACGTTATTCGTTCGTCGCTGGTTGGCTAGCCGACGTAGTGGTGGTCCCTTCTTTGCACCCTTCAATATTAACCGAGGCATCTTCTACATTCATGTGCCTTTGTGTTTCAGTCGGCGAATGTTCCCACTGAAAAAGATTAAGCAAATTACCTACTTGCTACTCCGTGGTCGCGCTGGTGGTGGGAGTCGCTATGCTTTCTATATCGAACTCAGAAATGGTAAGACCATTCCCCTCTTTTTTGGGAAAAGCAAGCGCAATGAAGAGCTAGTTGCGAAGTTAAAGCGAAATGCTGGCAGGTATGGGTTTAAAGTACATGATTCACGTTAGAATACAATCATCTGTAGAAATAGAATCTACGATTTGTTTCCTTTAAAAATGAAAGCGAGTAGTCCTATGAACGATTCGATGAAAGAATATATTAGACTTAAAAAGCAGTTCCAAGAACAAGAGAAGGATTCATCCAGCGTGCTGGCTCTCTATGAATTTGCGGATCGGCTTGCCTTACTGGAAACTCCAGAAGCTAAGCAGGTCTTGGTAGATGTCTACCAAGAGTTGGGCTTGTATGCCAGTGCCTTTACTCTCTTCTCAGAGCTGGTAGACAAGTCTGATCGTAAGCAAGTTAAGAAACTTTTCACCTTAGAAAAGATGAGTCTCAGTCATGGCGATCGCTTTGCGCTCCCGCGTCCCTTCACTCAAAAAGAAAAAGAGGCTCACAAGGAGAAAGTCAGTGAATTGCCAACCTTCCGCTATCATCCGGATCCACTAGCGACGGGTGCCTTTAAGGAAGGGGAGCCTAAGACCTGCCCTTCGTGTGGGGAAGACCACACCATCTATTATGCTCTTAGACCTTATTGTGTAGAAGAGCTAAGACATCTCTGTCCAACTTGTATCTCTACTGGTCGTGCTGCCCAAAAGTTTGAAGCAGAGTTTATCCAAGATGCTGATTGGCAAGGGGTCATGGATAAGGAAAAAGACCAGGTCCTCTTCTGTCAAACTCCAGGCTATAGTAGCTGGCAGGGCGAATATTGGCTCTCCTGTTGCCAAGACTACTGTGCCTATCTGGGGACAGTTGGCACTCATGAACTGGAAGAGATGGGCATTGCTGAGCAAGTCTTAGCAGAATACGAGTCACGTAATGAATTTCAGGATGTAGCTGAATACTTAGTCAAGGATGGTTCTATGTGTGGCTATCTCTTTCGCTGTCTACACTGTGAACAATACCATCTTTGGGTTGATGCGGATTAGGGGGGATCTATCTGATTTATCATCCTGTTACGGAGGAAAAATGAGCAAATTATTTTCAAAATCCTAGTAGCCTCTTGGCTAGTGACTATACGAAAATCATAGAGTAGAGTTTTACCTCTCAGCCGATTTCGGTGGGAGGTTTTATAATTTAGAGATTTGTGATATTTAGATAGAGCTGGTAAGCATTATATTTCGACTTTCATAAGTTTTGTGTTATGCTAAAACTAATATCATGGAAGGGTTTTCTGAAAATGCATTTAGCTGATTTAATGGAAAAAAGTGAGGGTGGGCAGTTTTTAATCCTGTCTCAACTGCAAAAGCATTCTCCAAGCAGTCTGTCAGAAGTGATGGCTGAGACGGAATTTTCCAAAGCAACCTTGAACAAATATCTTGCACTGATCAATGACAAGGCCCAAGAAAATCAGCTGGCCCTTTCCATTGAGGTAGTAGATGAAAATCTTCGCCTTCTTGTAGCTTCGGATACTAAGGGGAGAGACATTCGGCGGGTTTTTTTGGACAATTCGATCAAGTACCAACTACTGATCCATTTGCTTTATCATGGCCAGTTTCAAGCTCAGCAACTAGCTCAGGAACTCTTGATTAGTGAAGCGACATTAGGGCGTCATATTTCGGGCTTAAACAAATTATTAGCTGAGTTTCAATTTTCCATCCACAATGGGCGCTTGAAAGGGCCTGAACATAAGATTCGCTATTTTTATTTTGGCTTGCTACGAAAGGTCTGGGCTAGTGCAGACTGGAAACAAGAACTTGACAAGAAAGAAAGACAAACCGAAATTGAAACGTTAGAAGAGCTCTGTGGAGCAAAATTGTCCCAAGGACAACGCTTGGATTTTGTTCTCTGGTCCCATATTACCCAGCAACGACTCAAGGTTAATGCCTGTCAGTTCCGAGAAATTGAACAGAAGATGAAGGGCTATACAGACAATATATTTTATCAACGTTTGTTTCATAGGGTAGACCAGCTCTTTTCAGGGAAACACATTGCTCTTAGCTATGACGATGGAGAGATGTTAGTCCTCTTTGCTTTCCTTGTTACCCATCGGATCCTTCCGCTTCATACCATGGAGTATATCTTAGGATTTGGAGGGGAGATTGGGGCTTTGACTACGCAACTCATTCAAGAGATGAAAACACAGAAGCTTTTAGGAGAATATATCGAGGGCCCAGTGACCTATGAATTGAGTCAAATTTGTGGCCAAGTTTATCTATTTTCTGGCTATTTGCTACAAGACAAGCATAAATTCCAGCTTGAAACGCATCCCCCCTATGGATTTAGTAGCCATGACTATAGAGAAGTAGCTGATTCCATCTTTAACAAACTGCCTTTCTTTTCCCAAGCGACTGCCCTGGATAAAAAAATCAGGTGGGAGTGGCTTCAATTAATGGATTATATCGTGGAGAATAGTGGGCGTCAAATTAAGATTGGTCTGGACTTAACAGTGGGCTATCTAGGCTATACACGGATGACAGAGGTCCTCAAGCGCTACTTGGAGTACAATCGTTTTATTACCATTGAAGCCTTTGATCCAGCTACGGATTATGATTTGATTGTGACCAACAATCCTATTAGCCATAGCAAGCGAATCCCTGTCTATTATTTGAAATATGACTTGGATCTGACAGATTTAGCCAATATTCGTCAGATGATTTATGGGGATGTCAATTCTTAGTAGGTTACAAAGAAGACTTGGGTCTTCTTTTTTGCTGGAAAATGCTTAGATTTGTCTGAAAATTTAATAGAACAGAAGTTTGGAAATCTCTTCTGTCTCAAGCGATTCAAGAGACGCCCCTCATATTTTTTAAAAATGTTAAAAAAATTGATGATTATGAAAGCGGTTTATTTTGTATACTAGAGATTGTAAGGAGTACGACTCCTAAAGAATATTTCTTTTCCCAGGAGGACAGTTCATGTCACAAGAAAAATACATTATGGCCATTGACCAAGGAACAACAAGTTCAAGAGCCATCATTTTCAATAAAAAAGGAGAAAAAGTAAGCTCTAGCCAAAAAGAGTTCACGCAAATTTTCCCTCAAGCTGGTTGGGTTGAACACAATCCAAATGAAATCTGGAACTCTGTTCAGTCTGTTATTGCTGGTTCCTTTATCGAGAGTGGCATCAAACCAGGACAAATCGAAGCTATCGGAATTACCAACCAACGGGAAACAACTGTTGTTTGGGATAAGAATACTGGACTTCCAATCTACAATGCCATTGTCTGGCAGTCTCGCCAAACTGCTCCTTTAGCTGAACAGCTTAAGAGCCAAGGTTATGTCGAAAAATTCCACCAAAAAACAGGTTTGGTCATTGATGCCTACTTCTCAGCAACTAAGATTCGCTGGATCTTGGACCATGTAGAAGGAGCACAAGAACGTGCTGAAAAAGGAGAATTGCTCTTTGGAACCATCGATACTTGGTTGGTTTGGAAGTTGACAGACGGAGCTTCTCACGTAACAGACTATTCAAACGCTGCTCGTACCATGCTTTACAATATCAAAGACCTAAAATGGGACGATGAGATCTTGGAAATCCTCAATATTCCTAAGGCTATGCTTCCAGAAGTGCGTTCCAACTCTGAAATCTATGGGAAAACAGCTCCTTTTCATTTCTACGGTGGAGAAGTGCCTATCTCTGGTATGGCAGGTGACCAACAAGCAGCCCTCTTTGGACAGTTGGCCTTTGAACCTGGTATGGTTAAAAATACTTACGGTACTGGCTCTTTCATCATCATGAATACTGGTGAAGAGATGCAGTTATCTGAAAATAACTTGTTGACTACCATTGGATATGGAATTAACGGGAAAGTATACTATGCCTTAGAAGGATCTATCTTTATTGCTGGTAGTGCCATTCAATGGCTTCGTGATGGTCTACGCATGGTGGAAAGCTCACCTGAATCTGAACAATATGCGCGTGATTCTCACAACAACGATGAAGTTTATGTGGTACCAGCCTTCACAGGTCTAGGAGCACCATACTGGAATCAAAATGCTCGTGGTTCCGTCTTTGGCTTGACCCGTGGGACTACTAAGGAAGACTTTATCAAGGCGACTCTTCAATCCATTGCTTATCAAGTACGGGATATCATTGATACCATGCAAGTCGATGCTAAGACGGCTATTCAAGTCCTTAAAGTGGACGGTGGAGCAGCTATGAATAACTTCTTGATGCAGTTCCAAGCAGATATCCTTGGTATTGATATCGCTCGTGCCAAAAACTTGGAAACAACAGCTTTGGGCGCAGCCTTCCTTGCTGGTCTGTCAGTCGGCTATTGGAAAGACCTAGATGAATTGAAAGAACTCAATGCAACTGGTGAACTCTTTGAGCCTTCTATGAACGAATCTCGTAAAGAACAACTCTACAAAGGATGGAAGAAAGCTGTTAAAGCTACCCAACTCTTTGCAGAAATTGAAGACTAGCCAAGAGTCCAGTAGGATAGAAAGTGAAGAATTATGGAATTTTCAAAGAAAACTCGTGAATTATCGATTAAGAAAATGCAAGAACGCACCCTGGATCTTTTGATTATCGGGGGTGGGATCACAGGTGCTGGGGTAGCCTTGCAGGCAGCGGCCAGTGGTCTTGAAACTGGTTTGATCGAAATGCAGGACTTTGCGGAAGGGACATCAAGCCGTTCAACAAAATTGGTCCACGGTGGACTTCGTTACCTCAAACAATTTGACGTAGAAGTGGTATCAGATACGGTATCAGAACGTGCAGTAGTTCAACAAATTGCTCCTCATATTCCAAAACCAGACCCAATGCTCTTACCAGTCTATGATGAAGATGGGGCAACTTTTAGCCTCTTCCGTCTCAAGGTAGCCATGGACCTCTATGACCTCTTGGCAGGTGTCAGCAATACACCAGCTGCCAACAAGGTCTTGACCAAAGAAGAAGTATTGGCTCGTGAGCCTGAGTTGAAACAAGAAGGTCTTGTCGGTGGTGGGGTATACCTAGACTTCCGTAACAACGATGCTCGTTTGGTGATTGAAAATATCAAACGTGCCAACCAAGATGGGGCCCTCATTGCCAACCACGTAAAAGCAGAAGGATTCCTCTTTGATGAATCTGGTAAGATCACAGGTGTAGTAGCGCGTGATCTCTTGACTGATCAAGTCTTTGAAATCAAGGCTCGTTTGGTGATTAATACAACTGGACCTTGGAGCGATAAAGTGCGTAATCTCTCAAATAATGGAGAGCAGCATTCACAAATGCGTCCAACCAAGGGTGTTCACTTGGTCGTAGATTCAAGCAAGATCAAAGTTTCTCAACCAGTCTACTTTGATACTGGTCTTGGAGACGGTCGTATGGTCTTCGTCTTGCCACGTGAAAACAAAACTTACTTCGGAACGACTGACACGGACTACACTGGTGACTTAGAGCATCCAACAGTAACTCAAGAAGATGTCGACTACTTGTTAGGAATCGTGAATAACCGCTTCCCAGAAGCTCACATCACCATCGATGATATCGAAAGTAGCTGGGCTGGTCTTCGTCCATTGATCTCAGGAAACAGTGCATCTGACTACAATGGTGGAAACAACGGCACTATCAGTGATGAGAGCTTTAATGCTTTGATTGCAACAGTTGAAGGCTATCTTTCTAAAGAAAAATCGCGTGAAGATGTTGAATCAGCAATCAGCCACTTAGAAGGCAGCACTTCTGAAAAACATTTGGATCCATCTGCTGTTTCTCGTGGATCAAGCTTAGACCGCGATGACAATGGTCTTTTGACCCTGGCTGGTGGGAAGATTACAGACTACCGCAAGATGGCTGAAGGAGCTATGGAGCGTGTCTTGACCATTCTCAAGGAAGAGTTCGACCGTCAGTTCAAATTGATTAACTCTAAGACCTATCCAGTATCAGGTGGAGAAATTAACCCGACGAACGTGGATTCTGAAATCGAAGCCTTTGCTCAACTTGGCGTATCTCGTGGCTTGGATAGCAAGGAAGCTCACTACCTAGCTAACCTATACGGTTCCAATGCACCTAAGGTCTTCGCCCTTGCTCATAGCGTGGAACAAGCACCTGGATTGAGCCTAGCAGATACCTTGTCACTTCACTATGCAATGCGCAATGAATTGGCACTTAGCCCAGTTGACTTCCTTCTTCGTCGGACGAACCACATGCTCTTCATGCGCGATAGCTTAGATGCGATAATCGAACCTGTTTTGGATGAAATGGGATGCTTCTATGAATGGTCAGAAGAAGAAAAAGCTGGCTACCGAAAAGACTTGCAAGTCGCTTTGGAAAACAATGACTTGGCAGCATTAAAAAATTAAGAAAAACAAAAAGGGGTTGGAAAGGAGAATATCTGACCGGCCCCTCTTTATAATGGAGAAATAAATCATATGAAAGAATTATTTGGTGAATTTTTAGGGACCTTAATCCTGATTCTTTTGGGAAATGGGGTTGTAGCAGGAGTGGTTCTTCCAAAAACAAAAAGCCATAACTCAGGTTGGATCGTCATTACCCTTGGTTGGGGGATTGCGGTTGCAGTGGCAGCCTTTATCTCTGGCAAGTTAAGTCCGGCACATTTGAATCCAGCGGTGACAATTGGGGTTGCTCTTAATGGTGGACTAGCTTGGGCATCTGTGATTCCTTATATCATCGCTCAATTCGCTGGAGCCATGGTTGGGCAAGTCCTTGTCTGGTTACAGTTCAAACCGCATTACCTAGCAGAAGAAAATCCTGGAAATATCCTTGCAACCTTCAGCACAGGTCCAGCTATCAAAGACACTACTTCCAATCTAATCAGTGAAATCCTTGGAACCTTTGTTTTGCTATTAACCATCTTTGCACTTGGTCTTTATGACCTTCAAGCAGGACTTGGTACTTTTGCCGTTGGTACCTTGATTGTAGGGATTGGTTTGTCTCTCGGTGGAACGACAGGCTACGCTCTCAACCCAGCTCGTGACTTAGGACCTCGTATCATGCACAGCCTCCTTCCTATTCCTAACAAAGGAGATGGCGACTGGGGTTACGCTTGGATCCCAGTAGTTGGGCCAATCATTGGATCAGTACTAGCAGTAGCAGTCTTTAAAATGTTTTAAAAAAAGAAAGAGAGTGGGACAGAAATCGGTAATTCGTTAGAATTTGATTTCGTCGTCCCACCTCCGCACAGTTGAGTAGGGCTGTAAAAGCTGATAAAATCAGCGTAGTAGAGCCCACTCAACCACTGCGTCTTGCTCGATAATCGAAAGACAATTGAGAGGCTAGGACTTTTGTCCCAGCCTCTTTTAAAATACTGTATCAGCTAAAGAGAGCTTTGTACGTTCTAACTTAAAACAAGCTATAAGAAATGTAAAAAGCGATAAAGAAAATAATGATGGCAATAATGTATTGAACCGGCTTAGGTAGGTTATTCAATTTATCCATGAATTCTTTCATTGTTTGATCTCCTTATTGTTTGATTCTCTTATGATTAGTGTAGCATGAAATAATCCCCAAAACAATAGGCAAAATAAGTGTTTTTGTTAAGAAAATACTCCTAGTTATTCACCAGTCATCTTATTTAATTTAAAATCGCTCATGAGGTTGGTAAGAATGTTGGTAAAGATGACGAATGGGGGATGCAATTCCATTAAGATAAAACTAGAGGTTGGGACCTTGTACAGCCTCTTTTCTTATGTGCACCTTATTCCTCTCGTTCGCTTTTTTTGAAAAATTAGGGTAGAATAGAAGTCATATTTTGAAAAAGAATAGATCAATAGTGATAGAGAAGAATTCTCTTCTATCCAACAAAATGAAAAGAGGTGACCATATGTGGAAATGGATCAAACGACTTATCGGACTGACCTTCCTCCTAGTGATTGTCTTAGCAGTTTTCTTGATTCCGGCAAAAGTTTCGACTCAAGAACAATTTAAAAATGTAACAGTAAATACTTCGCTGGTAGATCTGGCCCAAGAAGGTCTTTCTACAGCAGACGTAACCTCATCAGGCCTCCAAACAGAGATTCAGCTGAATTCTCCTCAATTGCGCCAAGTTATTAAAGGAATGCTCGGAGAGGTGTCGGATGAAACTCTCCTCAATACAGCAGTTGCTATGAATGGAGACTACATCAATGTTCAGGTGCCGATTGAACTTGGACCGGTAGAAACCATGGTGAGCATGGACTATACAGCGAGTGTGACGGATCAACAATTGACTTTAAACCTAGAACGGGCCCGTCTTGGGCATCTCCCAATTCCACGTGCCTTGGTCGCTTCTAAGATTGCTGAAAAAGTTAACCAAGAGGGAACCGGAGCTACCATGACAGGTAATCAAATCCAATTGACCTTGCCGACAAGTGGCTATCAAATCCATTCTGCGAAGGTCGAAAAAGGGAACATGGTTCTACAAATCATCGTTCCAATTTCCTATTAAGCATCAACCATTGGTTTCTGACGAGGCCGATGGTTTTTCTGTTTGACAAAGCCCAGAAAAAAGAGTAAGGTAGAACGAGAAAACGATTTCAGAAACAGGGAGATTTAAAATGCCACTATATGAATTTTGTGCAGAAAACATAACTCTTTTAGAAAAAGCTTTTCAAGCAGAAGCGCGACGAGTAGAACTATGTGATAACTTAGCGGTAGGAGCTACGACTCCTAGCTATGCTGTGATCAAAGAGGCTGTGAGGCTTGCTAAAGAGTATCAGGCCAAGGTTATCGTCATGATTCGTCCACGAGGTGGAGATTTTGTATACTCTGATCAAGAGCTAGACATTATGTTAGAAGATTGGAAAGTTGCCCGTGACCTGGGTGTTGATGGCTTGGCGGTAGGTGTCTTGACTGCTGACAATCAGCTGGATAAAGACGCTATGCTTCGTTTCATCCAAGCTAGCCAAGGATTTGAATTGACCATGCATATGGCATTTGATCAGATTCCTCTAGAAGATCAAGCGTCGACGATCGAGTGGATGAAGGAAGTGGGCGTGACCCGGCTATTAACGCGAGCTGGCAGTCCAGAAACAGACTTAGAACAACGTTTAGCGCGCTACGAAGAGTATGCTAAGTTAGCGGATGGCCAGGTAGAAATCTTGGCAGGTGGCGGTGTCTCCTTGGAGAATCGTCAGCTTTTCCTTGACGTTCCAGGAGTGGATCAGGTCCATGGGACCCGAGTTGTCTTTTAAATCTATATGAGTTGAGGACCATTCTCAACTCATTTTTTGCTTCTTTTTGGTATACTGGAGAAGAAGGAGTAGACCAGTGTTTTTACCGGATTATTTTGAGAAATATAGTATAGATAAAGAAAAAGCCCTGGCTTATGGGTTTTCAGAGCAGGGAGAGGACTATCACTATGAGCAACTAATCCTCGATGGAGACTTCAAGCTCTATGTGACTGTCCAAGGTAAGGAAGTGGATTTTTGGTTAGTGGATCAAGAAACAGGTGACGACTATATGCAGCTCCATATGGACCAGATGGTGGGTCAATATGTGGGGCAAGTCAGAGAAGCCTGTCAGCAGGCCTTAGAAGATATAAGAAAGTCTTGTTTTGCTGTCAAAGATTTTATGTATCCACAGACCAAGCGCTTGGTGGATTGGATCAGTCAGCAGTATGATCGTCCCCTCGAATATCTATGGGACCGCTCACCGGACTCGGGCGTCTTTCGTCATCAAAAGGATCTCAAATGGTTTGGCGTTCTTATGAAGATTGACTGGTCCAAGCTTGATGTGAAACAAGAAGGGAAGATTGAGGTCTTAAATCTTAAACTGGACCAGGTCAGCCAACTCTTAGAAGAGGCTCCTTTCTATCCGGCCTACCATATGAACAAGAAGTACTGGATCAGCATTCCCTTGGATGAACGAGTAGAGGATGATCATCTTTTTGAGCTTGTGGCCAAGAGTTGGGCCTTGACCAAGAAGTAAGGGTTGAACCCAATTAATTTGTGAAAGTGATTAAAACATAAAAAAGAATGTTGAGGGGTCAACATTCTTTTTTAGTAGTGAATTTCCTGGCCTTATTGCTCTTTGGTCAATGAGAAGTGGAAATCTCTGTAATTGCTATAGTCAAAATCTGTATTGATATCTGTTGTGAAGGCTATCGGAGTATAATGACCTTCCTCAAGAATAAATCCTGGTTTGAAGCGGAAATTTGCTACTCCTAATCCAGTAATACCAGGAAGTAGTGCATCTGCGCCATTAAGACCTTCTGACTCCCAGTAATAGACATTACCAGATGCTTGAATAGCTCTTGCAGTATAGGTAGCTGTGCGTGTTGGTTCACTATCATTTTTAAAGCTAACGACAGTTGTAATATCTCCATTGGCTTCAATAGTCATTTTGATGCTATCCGCCTGAGGGCTAGATCCTACCCATGTGCCGACAAGATCTGACGGAACAACTGCTTGATCAGATGAAGATGTATCTTCTGCCTTGTTCGGTTCAGTTGAAGCTGGTGGGTTACTTGCCTGACTTGAAGATTCAGTTCCTACTTTTGCTTGAGAAGTAGAAGCTGTAGCTTTTTTATTCAAGCTAGCTTTTGGCTTTTTCTCAACTTTTGAGCTAGAAGCTTTTTCGGATGAGGAAGTTGTTTTATCTTTTGAGCCACACCCTCCCAAAGCAAGTCCAAGTGATGCAGCCACAAGAGAGGCTGCAGTCCAACGAATCAAAGATCGTTTCATAATATCACCTCTTTATCTTTCTGACTTAGATTATACTCCTATTGTTACAGATGTCAAGTGTTTTTTGTAATAATTGTAATTTTTTTGTAACATAGTTTTATATATACAATAACTCAAGAAATAGAAAGGATAGGATGAATCATAGATAAGCGATAATTTGGGGTAAAACCTCTTCCAGTTTGTCCTGATTGATACGGGCAAAGGCATAGGGACAGCTTTTAATATAGGCAGATTCGAAGAAGTGGAGAGGGAGACCGCTATGTTTCAGTCGAGCGACCGAAGGGACCTGTCTTAAATCTAGTAAAACACCTCCAATGACCGGCCATACGGGGACGGACAGGGAATGTTGGTGGAGTAAGGAAGCAGCTTGCTCTTTTTGGATGACTTGCTGTTGGTGAAGGAGCCCTTTATTTTTGGCAAACATGCCATTGTCAATGTAGAGGCTCAAGGCCTTCTGCATGACCAAGTTGCTTTCATAGTCGAGTGTACCCTTAAGTTTTAAGACAGGGGAAAGAAGCGCTTGGGGGAGGACCATAGAAGTGATGCGGAGGGCAGAAAAGAGGCTAGTAGAAAAAGACTTGATGTAGATAACCCGGTCGGATGCATCCAGATAATGAAAGCTAGGAGAAAAATGTGGTTCATAATCCCCCAAGTAATCGTCCTCGACAATGTAGACATCATAGAGCTCTGCTAAGGCCAATATCTGTTCCTTCTCTTGCTTGCTATAACTATGTCCCAGCGGGTAATGGTAGCGAGGAATGGTATAGAAAAATTTGATCTTGCCACTTTTGAAAATGGCTTCTAGTTGCTCAAAGTCAATCCCTTGAGGCAAGCGCTTTATGCTTTGATAAGGCAAGTCTTGCTCCTGAATTAATTTGTTGATACGATAGTAGGTTGGTTGCTCTACTAAGATTTCTTCTTTTTGGTTCGGGAAGGTGACCTGGCTTAAGAGGTAGAGGGCTTGCTGGGTTCCTGAGGTGATAACGATTTGTTGCTCCTGGGTATAAATCGCATCTTCACGAAGAAGGGAGGCAATAGACTGACGGAGATCGACTAGACCTTCCTGCTTTTCATAGTAGTTGAAGAGGTAATTGTCACGACCGACAAGGGTTTCGTTGATACAAGTCCGAAAGTCTTCAAAGGCCTGGAAGCGATCTTCCTTGAGGCGAAGAGGCAGGTCGATGTGTTTTCCAGTCTCTTCCTCCAAGACATAATAGCCACTTTGGGGCTTGGCATAGATGTAGTTCTTGTAGCTGAGCTCGAGCAGGGCTCGTTGGACGGTATCCTTACTGCAGGCATACTGACTGGCTAGTTGGCGAACGGAAGGCAGGCGGTCTCCAGTTTTTAGGATCCCCTGGTCAATCTGGTTTTTTAATGTTGTAAAAATTTTTTGGTATTTGGTCGTCATAACTGTCCCCGTACAATTTTTCTTTATTGTAGTCAATTGGGTGTAAAAAAGCAACTAAAAAGTGACTCCCTATAAGAGAGTCACTGTCTTACATGACATAAACAATCGCGATATATTGGAGAGCAGAAGCTGCTAAGATGAAGAGGTGCCAAATCATGTGGAAATAAGGTTTCTTTTTGGCGTAAAATCCAGCTCCAACTGTGTAGCATAGGCCACCCATCAACATCAAACCCCAGAAGGTTGGACTTGTTTGGCTAATGATCTGCGGGATGATGAAAATCACCAACCAACCCATAATCAAATAGAGGGCCAGACTGAATTTTTCATTTACCCTCTTAGCAAAAATTTTGTAGAGTATCCCAAAGATGGTCGTCCCCCATTGAATCAGGATAATGGCATAGCCGAACCAGTTGTTCATGAGAGAAAGAACGACGGGTGTGTAGCTACCTGCAATGGCAATATAAATCATGGAGTGATCGATGATCCGAAGGACATACTTCTGAGGAGAGTCATAGGCCATAGCATGGTAGATGGTCGATGAGAGAAACATGAGAAAGAGACTGATGACAAAAATCGAAGTCCCGACAGCTGATAGAGTCCCATGTGTTTCATAACTATAAATAGCAGAAGTTGGTAAGAGAAAGAGCATCAAAACGGCACCGACTGCATGGGTGATACTATTTGCGACTTCCTCTCCAAAGGATAATCGTTTACTTAATTTACTAGCATAATTCACTTTTATTTTTCCTCCTCAGAATGAACATGGATATAGGATAGGGTTTCTTGGTAGAGTAGCACGGTACGACAGGCAGATTCGATAATAGGGGCCAAAGGTTTTTTTTCCTCATGTAGGAAGTCTACAAAACTATTATAGAGGTCTGCGGAATCAGCTTGACTCTGCAAGAGGTTCAAGGTGGCTGCAATCTCCTGGATGGAGAAGACCGTTTTTAAGGTCGTAATTGCAATGAGGCGGGCAACCTGCTGTCGCTTGTATTTCTTCTTATCTGGTTTTGGCAGGTAACCGTGTTTAACGTAATTATTGACCATGGAGGCTGTCAAGCCCTTGTCTGTTTCTGAGATAAAAGGTGCACACACCTTATTGACATAGAGGAGAACTTGGTCCAAATAAAGATCAATATCAGGAATTTCTTCCCACTTGGGATAACTGTAGTTGAATAAAATAGTTGTTACCTCTTTGATATCTAGTTTTCGTAACTAGATGATAACATGTTGATGATTTTATGTCAAGCGAAAGTGAAATATGGTACAATTATTCTATGAAACTATTAATTCCAACTGCAAAAGAAATGAATCTGGATACCTTAGAAAAAATGGGGAATCCTGTATCAAATGAGACACAAGCGGTCATTGATGCCTTAGCTTCATTATCTCTAGAAGAGTTAGCCTTGCTTTATAAGATTTCTGAAGAACGAGCAAGTGAAGAAGAGCAACGGATCCAAGCGCTCAAGTCGGGTACAGCTAAGACCTATCCAGCTTTGAAGCTCTTTGACGGCCTCATGTATCGGAATATCCGACGGGCAGACTGGACAAAGGAAGAAGAAGCTTACGTGCAAGAGCACCTTTTGATTACCTCAGCTCTTTATGGAGTGATTCCGGCACTTGCTCCGATTGCTCCCCATCGTTTGGACTTTCTAATGAAGCTCAAGGTCCAGGGGAAATCCTTAAAGACTTTTTGGAAGGCTAGCTATGATCAAGCCCTTCAAGATGAAGACCTCGTTATTTCTTTACTTTCCAGTGAGTTTGAAACCGTCTTTTCTAAGGAGATTCAAGATCGGATGGTTACCTTTAAATTTCTAGAAGAGAAAAATGGTCAGTTGAAGGTTCACTCAACGATTTCTAAGAAAGCGCGTGGGGCTTTTGTGATAGCCTTACTAGAGAAGCAGATTACGAAGGTCGAAGAGATGAAGCAGTTAACCTTTAATGGCTTTGCATACCAGTCTGACTTATCGTCTGAAAAACAATTAGTCTTTGTGAAATATGAGTAAGTAAAAGAGAGTGGGACAGAAATCGGTAATTCGTTAGAATTCGATTTCATCGTCCCACCTCCGCACAGTTGAGTAGGGCTGTAAAAGCTGATGAAATCAGCGTAGTAGAGCC
>NZ_JVIQ01000055.1:0-44868 GCF_001072745.1 Streptococcus sp. 400_SSPC
TGAGTAGGGCTGTAAAAGCTGATAAAATCAGCGTAGTAGAGCCCACTCAACCACTGCGTCTTGTTCGACAATCCAAAGATAATTGAGAGGCCGGACTTTTGTCTCAGTCTCTTTCTTATCACTTCTTAATCTAAGTGTTCTTTCTGTTCCAAATGTAGAGACAGACAGTGCCAATCTGGATGCTCTCGCCAATTAGGAGTTGCGACCACCTGAACAGCTACCTTTCGTGCCTCCTCTAAGATTGGATAATCTTCAATGAGGTTGGCCACTTGAAATTCTGGTATACCTGATTGACGTGTTCCAAAGATTTCCCCAGAGCCTCGTAGCTTGAGGTCTTCTTCTGCCAAGACAAACCCATTGGTGGTTTCGGTCATGATTTTCATCCGACGCTTACCAGATTCTGTTTTGGGATTGGCAACTAATACTGCGTAAGACTGCTTATCACCACGCCCTACCCGACCTCTCAACTGGTGCAATTGGCTCAAACCAAAGCGGTCTGCATCCATGATAATCATGACGGTAGCATTGGGAACATTGACGCCGACCTCGATTACAGTTGTAGAAACTAGTAAGTCAATTTCTCCCTGCTTAAATGCCTGCATAATGGCCTCTTTTTCTTCCCCCTTCATCTTACCATGAAGGAGAGCAATACGGGCTCGGTCTCCAAAATAAGCAATCAATTCTTCCTCTAGAGCAATAGCATTTTTGAGGTCCAAGGCTTCCGATTCTTCAATCAAGGGAGAAATGACATAGGCTTGGGAACCTTTTTGGATTTCTTTGACCAGCCAATCCAAGACTAAATTTAACTGTTGATGCTTAACCCAGCGGGTGATAATCTCTTTTCGACCTGCTGGCATTTGGTCTATTATCGAAACATCCATATCTCCAAAAGCAGTGATTGCCAGAGTCCGGGGAATTGGGGTCGCTGTCATCATCAAGACATCCGGATTTTGGCCTTTTTCACGCAGGATCCGTCTTTGGGCTACACCGAAACGGTGCTGCTCATCAATAATGACCAATCCGAGATCATGAAAATGAACCCCCTCCTGAATCAAGGCATGGGTTCCCACAATAAGGTCCACTTGCCCTGTCTGAATCAATTCCAAGCGTTCTCTTCTCTCCGCAGCTTTTAGACTGCCTGTTAAAAGAAGAATTCTAAGACTAGGAAAGAGAGAGGTCAAACTTTGTAAATGTTGCTCAGCTAAGATTTCAGTTGGGACCATCAAGGCCGCTCGCTTGCCAGCTGTCACAGCAGCATACATGGCCAACCCAGCAACGACCGTTTTCCCGCTTCCGACATCCCCTTGCAAGAGACGATTCATGTGGTAAGGAGAACGCATATCTGCTAGAATTTCGTTCAGACTTCGCTCCTGAGCTTCTGTCAACGTAAAAGGAAGCTTAGCTTGAAGAGCTTTTAGCTTCTTCTTATCCCAATCCAAGACGATTCCCTGTCCGACGGAACGATTTTCTTCCTTCAAGACCTGCAGTTGCAATTGGAAAAAGAGCAATTCTTCAAATTTCACTCGTCTCAAGGCCTGCTTATATTCTTCAAGATCCTTGGGAAAATGCATGGCCCTGACTGCTTGTCTGCGAGAAAGCAAGTGGTACTTGTCCATTAAGATTTGAGGGAGATTTTCTTCCAATAGCTGATCCAAGCCTACTTCAAAAGCCGTCTTGATAACCTTTACTAAAGCTGACTGGCTCACCCCTTGAGATAAGCGGTAGACCGGTTGAAGGTCATCTTCGACTTGGGCTAACAGCTTCATCCCTGTCAAAGCTCCCTTGGCCTTATCCCATTTACCAAATACAGCTACTGTTTGCCCTAGTTCAATCTTGTCCGCTAGATAGGGCTGGTTAAAGAAACTAACTGCTAGGACCAGCTCCCTTTGTTTAATGGTAAAGCGAAGACGGTTACGCTTGTAACCATAATACTGGACATTGGCTGGGGTGGAAACAATTCCAGAAACAACTGCTTTTTCTCCATCTTCCAGATCTAAAACATTTTTTGATTTAAAATCTTCATACCGAAATGGGAAGTAGAGCAAGAGGTCCTCAACCGTTTCGATTCCCAATTTCTTGTATTTTTCTGCTGATTTCGGTCCAATTCCTGGCAGGACAGAAAGTGGTTGGTGTAAGTTCATTCTTTCCTCCTAGATAAGAAAGGAGGCTGGGACCACCGTCATCAACCTCTTTCATCTCGAACTTTTTATAAAAGGAAGCTGGGAAAAGACAAACAACTTACTTCCCACTGTCTTCCTTTGTTGGACGATAAACTCTTGGTACGCGATCACTCAAGACACAAACAACCTCATAGTTGATCGTGCCTCGATAGACTGCTACATCCGTTGTCGTTATAGCTAAATCACCATCCCTTCCGATCAATACTACCTTAGTCCCAATCGGGTAGGCCTTCGGTAGGCGAATGGTGATTTGGTCCATGGATACGCGACCGACAATCGGGCAGCATTGCCCATCAACAAGGACATGAAAACCTTGCATATCTCTGGTCCAGCCATCTGCATAGCCAATTGGAATGGTCCCAATCCACTCTTCCTCACTAGTCTGATAGGTCGCTCCATAGCCAACTGTCTGCCCCACTTCTAGTGGTTTGATATGGACCAATTCTGTTTCCAGACTCAGAGCAGGACGGATGCTATAGGGAAGCTCTAACTCTCTTCCACTTGGATTGAGACCATACATGACATCGCCCAGTCGGACAGCATTAAAAATGGTATCAGCATGCCATAAAGTTGTTGCTGAATTGCTGGCATGAACGATTTTAGGAGTATAGGGCAAGAGCTCCAATAAGTTCTTAAATCGTTGCAATTGGCCTTGGAAATGCCGGTCATCTTTCTCATCAGCTGTAGCAAAATGAGTAAAGATCCCTTCCACTTCTGCTCCATGGTCTCTTAATAGGATCATGGCTTCCTGCAAGTCTTCTGCCGAACGAAAACCAATTCGTCCCATTCCTGAATCCACTTTAATATGAACCTTCAACCCAGTCAAATCAGACTTTTCAGCCAACAATGCTTTCAACCACTCGAGACTAGCTACTGTATAACGAATTTCCTCTTTGATGGCAATCGCAACGTGTTCTACTGGTGCAACGCCCAAAATTAAGATCGGTTTTTCACCTGCTACTTGGCGAACTTCCAAGGCTTCATCTAGGTTGGAGACACAAAAAGCATCTACTAGTGGCAATAAACGTTCTACCACTGGCTCAACTCCATGGCCGTATGCATTTGCCTTGACAACTGCAAAGGTCAAGGTCTCTTTCGGAATATGGGCTTGTATTTGCTGAACATTATAGGCAATAGCCTCTACATCCACATATGCTCGCGTTGGTCTATGTATACTAGCTTTCATTTCTTTCCTCCAAAATGACACTGGTCGAAACTAAATCGCCTGAGTGACTAATCGATACCCAAATCTTTCCACTAAAAGGAGCTTTTGAAAAATAGGGAGCTCCTTTTTGATTGGTCAGAATTTCCAGATCCTGAAATCCTACTGGACCAATTCCTGTTCCCCAAGCCTTGGAAAAGGCTTCTTTGGCAGACCATCGACCTGCCAGGTATTCCATTTTTCTTTTTCCAGATAATTGGTCGAACCGTTCTCGTTCCGTCTCTGTCAATACCTTGGAAGCAAATCTCGGATGCCTCTGGTAGGCTTGTTCAATGGATTGGATCGATTCGATATCTATCCCATGTCCAACAATCATATCTTTTCCTCTTTAATGATTTTCTATCAGCAACTCTATTTAAGAAGGAAAGGGCTGAGAATATTTTCTCCAGCCCTCTCCTCTTATTCAGCTACATACTGATAAATTTCTCGTACTAAGCTTTCTGTCTTTTCCCAACCCAAGCATGGGTCTGTGATCGATTGACCAAATACTTCTGGTTGATCTTGACGACCGTCCTCTAGATAAGATTCAATCATAAATCCACGGACTACATCATAGATAATTGGATTCCAGCTACGATTTGTAAGGGTTTCTCTGACAATGCGAATCTGCTCAGCAAATTTCTTCCCAGAATTATCATGATTGGTATCAACCAGGATAAATGGATGTTGCAAGCCCAAGGCCTGGTAACGATGCGCAGCTTCTAGCAGATCTTCATAGTGGTAGTTTGGAATGTTTTTCCCATTCGCGTCTAAAGCTCCACGCAGAATAGCATGTCCGAATGGATTTCCACTTGTCTCCACAGAACGACCATTATAGAAGAAATGGTGCCCATGTTGTGCAGCATAAATTGCATTAAACATAACCGACAGATTTCCAGACGTTGGATTTTTCAATCCAGTTGGGACTGAGATGCCACTCGCCACAAATCGATGGCCTTGATCTTCTACAGAACGTGCCCCAATGGCAACATAAGAAAGGAGATCCTCAACAAATGGGTAAGTCTCTGGATACAACAGTTCATCTGCTGTTGTCAAACCAGTTTCGGTGATCACTCGATGATGCAGGCGACGAACCGCCTTTAAGCCAGCTACAAAACTAGGTTCTGAAGCAGTATCCGGCTGATGCATCAAGCCTTTATAGCCATCTCCATTGGTCCGAGGTTTAGCAGTGTAGACCCGCATCACAATGAAGACCCGATCTTGAACTTCTTCTTGAAGGGCTGCAAGGCGACGAGCATATTCCATCACTGCTTCCTCATTATCTGATGAACATGGTCCCATCACAAGCAAAATCCGCTTGTCTTCCCCCTTCAAAATAGAGGCTAGTTCACGGTCACGCGCTTCTTTGCGAGCTAAATGTTTACCTTCTAAGCAATAAAGAGAGGTTACTGCTGTTTCATCAATGATTGGGCTAGTAACTGTAAAAGACATAGGCTGATCCTTTCATCCGATTAGAGTTTTTTACCGTGGCAGTTTTTAAATTTCTTACCAGATCCACATGGACAGATGTCATTGCGTTTAATTTGACTCAAATCAAGATCTTCTGGTAAATCAGTTTTTTGAGCGGCAATATTACGAGTCGCTGTCGTTGAAATACTGTGTTCTGTACGTGGACGCTCTTGTTCATGGATTTGAGCTTTCATCATCAAACGAGTCACATCAAATTCGATGGAGCCAATCATATCGTTGAACATACGGAATCCTTCTGATTGGTATTCAACCACAGGATTGTTTTGTGCATAACCACGGAGACCGACAGCATTACGCAATTGATCCAAGGCATCGATGTGATCGGTCCATTTGCTATCCACAACACGAAGGATCAAGACTTTTTGGAATTCTCTGACTGCTTCTTCATCGCGTAATTTCGCTACTTGGTTTTCATAAACCTCTTCAGCACGTTTGTACAAGTAATCAATCACATCTTTATCAGATTTGCCTTCAATATCGCTCTCAGAAATAGTATCTTCAGGGACCAAATTGTATTTGGCAAAGTTCAGAATAGCTTCGATCCGCTCTTCCTTGCTTGAGTGGCTAGCTCCTTCAACGATCCGTTTAATGGTCCGTTTGATCATGGCCTTGATTTCTGGCGCCAAATCACGATCCGCTGTAATGACATCATAGCGTTGAGAGTAGATAATCTCGCGTTGTTCCCGCATAACATCATCATACTGAAGGACTTGCTTACGAGTGTCATAGTTGTTCCCTTCCACTCGTTTTTGAGCTGCTTCAACTTGGCGTGTAAACATGTTAGATCTGATAACAGATTCTTCTTCGCTTAGTTTGAAGCGGTCTAGCAAGGCTTTGATGCGCTCTGAACCGAAACGACGCATCAACTCATCTTCAAGAGAAAGGTAGAATTGAGATTCACCTGGATCCCCTTGACGTCCAGAACGTCCACGCAACTGGTTATCAATACGACGGCTTTCATGACGCTCTGTACCAATCACACAAAGTCCACCGAGTTCACGAACCCCTTCACCGAGCTTGATATCGGTACCACGTCCGGCCATGTTGGTCGCGATGGTAACGGCACCACGTTGACCAGCGTTCATGATGATTTGCGCTTCTTTGTAGTGGTTTTTCGCATTCAAGACTTCGTGAGGAACGCCTGCTTCAACCAAGAGGCGGGATAGGTAGTCACTGGTTTCAACGGCAACGGTACCCACCAAGACTGGTTGTCCTTTTTCATAGCGAGCTTTTACATCTTCTACTACAGCTTTAAACTTCGATTTCAAGCTTGGGTAGAGAAGGTCCGGATGGTCAATACGAGCAATCGGACGATTAGTTGGAATTGGAATAACGCGAATGTTGTAGATTTCACGGAATTCTTCTTCTTCTGTTTTACCAGTACCTGTCATCCCTGAAAGTTTCTTATACATCCGGAACAAGTTTTGGTAAGTAATAGAAGCTGATGTTTTGGTTTCTTCTTGGACTGGTACACCTTCTTTAGCCTCAATCGCTTGGTGCAAGCCGTCAGAATAACGACGACCTTCCATGGTACGACCTGTAAATTGGTCGACGATCAAGATTTCTTGATCTTCACTGACTACATAGTCGATATCCAAAATCATGATGTAGTTAGCACGGAGGGCATTGTCGATGTAGTGTGTTAAGGCAACATTTTCAATGTCGTACAAGTTTTCAAGATTAAAGTAACTTTCAGCCTTATCAATCCCAGAATCTGACAAACCAATCGTTTTTGAAGGGACATCAATAATATAGTCTTCTTTTTCCAAAGATTTTACATAGGTATCCGCCATGTGATAGAGTTGACTAGTTTCTGTAGAAGTCTGACCTGAAACAATCAATGGCGTACGGGCTTCATCAATTAAGATGGAGTCTACCTCATCAACCAAGGCATAATTCAAAGGACGTTGTACCATATTTTCGGCACGAACAACCATGTTGTCACGCAAGTAGTCAAAACCTATTTCCGCGTTGGTTGAATAAGTGATGTCACAAGCATAAGCTTCTTGTTTTTCAGACGGTGATTTTGCAGCCAAGTTGATCCCAACTGAAAGACCTAGCCATGAGTACAACTCACCCATCTCAGTCGCATCACGTTCTGTCAGGTATTCATTGACAGTGACAACGTGAACTCCTTGGCCAGATAGGGCATTCAAATATACCGGCATGGTCGCAGTCAAGGTTTTTCCTTCCCCTGTACGCATTTCTGGAACGTCACCATGGTGAAGAACAATACCCCCCATGACCTGTACTTTATAAGGGAACAAGCCCAAGACACGCTTGGCACCTTCGCGAACTACCGCAAAAGCTTCATACAGAAGGTCATCCAATGATTCACCATCTTGGTAGCGTTGCTTGAACTCTTCTGTTTTCGCTTTCAGTTCATCATCTGACAAGGCAGCCATTTGATCTTCGTATGAGAAGACCTTGTCTGCCATCTTTTCCAATCGTCTTAATTCACCTTTATCATTTTCGATAATTGTTTTTAATAAATTAGCCATTAGTTTCCTTACTTTTCAAATTTCTTAAATTTTAAACGTTCTCTTTATTGTAGCATTTTTTAAACATTTTTTCAAGATTAAGGCTGTATCTTACAAGACTTTCGAGTGGTTTTTTCGTGTGAGAAAATCCAAAAAGATGGCTACTCAAGCAGACATCTGAAAGTGAAGACAAACTGTTCATTGATACAAATCTAATAAATTCTATAAAAATTATACTCGTTAGAATTATTCAATCATCTACTAAAACTTTGTTTTTAATCCGAATCACCTCTATAGTAGACATCTCTTCTTTATGCGATAGTTATTCAGACAAATGGTAAGAATAGCTTGCCACAACCACTTCTTCATGCCAACGAAGCGCATACTTCAATTTCAAACTCATTTGGTTGTGGAGAATATTTTGCCAATGTTTTTTAGGGATGAATTGAGGAACTAAGACTGTGACGGTGTTCCCTTTTTCCTTGGCCTCCTCAGCTACTTTTGAGACAAATTCAACCGTTGGCTGGATAATATCCCGGTAACTCGTCATGACATTTTCAAAGCGAATATGAGGGAAATACCGCTTAAATTCTTCTGCTACCTCAGCATCTTTGACCTTGGTTTCTTCCGTTGAGACGTGCATAGCTATAACATCGTTTCCTAGGCTATTTGCATAACTCATAGCTCCCACACTTACCTGAGTGACATTCCCAACAAGGACAATCACGGTATTGCCCGCATAACTTGTCTTTTCAATCTTACCTCCCAAGCGCAATTGAGCCGCAACTTTATCATAGTGATTACGAATACTCAAGAACATCCAAAGCAAGAGACCAATAATAGGGAAGAAGGGCCAGATCTCACCCAAACGGAATAATAAGAGGATCAAGACAATCCCATAACATATGGCTGCCCCCAGGATATTGGCAAGGGAATACTTAAGAAATCCTTTTTGATATTGGCGTTTCCAATGAATGACCATCCCTGTTTGAGAAAGGGCAAAAGGAATGAAGACCCCAATGGTATAGAGCGGAATCAAGCTTTCTGTTTGTCCATCGAAGATCAAGAGCAAAACAATCGCACCAATCGCCAATGTCAAAATCCCATTGGAATAGCCTAGACGATCCCCTTTTTCCATATACATGTGTGGCATGTATTTGTTTTTGGCCATGTTAAAGGCCAACATTGGAAAGGCGGAGAACCCTGTATTAGCCGCAACTGCCAAGATCAAGGCTGTTGATAATTGGAAAACGTAGAAGAAGGCTTGACCGACTGGGGAATTCCCTAAGATAGCTTGGGCCATTTGGGCTAGAGTTGTTACCCCTTTTGCTGGAACAACACCCACCCAGTAATTGAGAAAGGTAATCCCTGCAAACATGATCCCCAAAATCAAAGCCATAATGGTCAAGGTAGAAGCTGCATTCTTTGCTTTTGGTTTCTTAAAGAAGGGAACCGAATTGGAGATGGCTTCCACCCCTGTTAGGGAAGCGGATCCACTCGTAAAGGCCCTCAACAAGAGAATGATGCTGACTCCTGAAATGGTTTGGCCAACATGCGCAGTCGCGTTATAGGCCAAATGCCCTGTCAAAATTTGGATCACGCCATAGCCGATTAAGGCAATGGTACTGACAATAAACAGATAGACCGGAATCATCAAGGATGTGGCTGATTCGCGCAGTCCCCGAAGGTTCATCAGCATCAAAAGCAAGACCAACAAAATGGAAATGTGAAGATTATAAGGATGAAAAGAGGGAATCGCTGACGTGATGGCATCTGCACCAGAAGAAACAGATACCGCTACCGTCAGCATATAGTCAACCAAAAGACTTCCACCAGCGATCAACCCCGCTTTGGGAGACAGGTTCTCCGAAGTCACCATATAGGCTCCTCCCCCTTGAGGGTAGGCATGAATGACCTGACGATAAGAAATCGTTAAACTGGCTAGGAGAACCAGGACCACAATCCCAATTGGAATTGACCACCAAATAGCTCCTGCTGATACGGTCATCAAGACCAGGATAACTTGTTCTGGACCATAGGCAATAGAAGAAAGTGCGTCACTAGAGAGCATGGCCAAGGCCTGCATTTTCCCTAGCAATCCTCCTTCACCTTCTGCACCAGATTTCAACGGACGGCCAATAAACCATTTTTTCAATGTTGAAAACATAAAAAACTCCTTGAAAAAAGATCATGAGGCCGGGAATTCCCTGCCTCTTTTCATAAAACAGGGGTTATTCTACTCCTTTTTTTCAAGACTGTCAACTTAAATTGTGAAATTTTCATAAAGTTTTCATTGTCTTCATTCATTCGAGCTCTCTTAGATCTGCCAGCTTCTTTTCAAATTGATCCAAGCAAAAAACGAGGCTGGGACAAAAATCCTAGCCTCTCAATTATTTTTGGATTGTCGAGCAAGACGCAGTGGTTGAGTGGGCTCTACTACGCTGATTTCATCAGCTTTTACAGCCCTACTCAACTGTGCGGAGGTGGAACGACGAAATCGAATTCTAACGAATTACCGATTTCTGTCCCACTCTCACTTTTTTATTTTGCTTGATTTTCGACATAAAAGGCAATGACATCCGAAGTGTACTGGGCTGTACCAGCGCCAAACTTGTCGATGTTTTCCTTGAATTCTGGATTATAGGCATAGCCTTTGCCGATATGGCCAAAAACCTCTATAGAGCAGTCAAATCCATACGTTCGAATCGTATCTAAAAGTTTGGTTGCTTCTTCTTGATTTTCCGATGCTGTTACTGGCAAACCAGCCTGGAAGTTTTTCGCCAAGACTTGGAAGACTTGATTAAAGGCTCTTGTCGCCTCCTCTTCTCGACCTTTTTGGCGTTCAAGCGCTTGGTCCATGACTTCTTGACCGTACTTGTCTACCGCCTCTTGATGGTATTTTTTAGTATCTTGGTAACTAAATCCAGTAAATTTTTCCTCAATGGTCATTTTTCTTTCTCCTTTTTGTTCCTGAATGGTTTTTTGCAAGGTGGAAATCAAGGTATCCAGGCGTTGCCTTTCTTGAGTCAAATAGTCCAACTGTTTGGTCAAATGGGGCAATAAGTTAGATTTTTCTTCGGCTAAGAGTTCTGCTATTTGGTCTAAGGAAAACCCTAGATACTTGTAGTAGAGAATCACCTGTAATCGTTCTAAATCTTCTTGATTGTATGTCCGATAGCCATTTTCAGATTTCACAGGGACGAGAAGTCCTATCTTGTCATAGTGGTGCAAGGTCTTGACAGAGACACCTGACAGCTCTGCAGCTTCTTTGATATGGTACATGATTTCCTCCTTACAAAGATAGTATAATCCCTCCCCTTAGGTCAGAGTCAAGACTTAACATAAAAATAGTTTTCAGATAAAAAAGGGTTGAGTTGTCCACAGCTTTTAACTCAAACCCTTTCTTTTTTATGGATGACTCACGATCAATTCTAAATCTTGCCCTTCCAAAGTCCAAGATTCAACATCACTCGTTAAGACAAAGTGATCTCCTTTTCCAATCGGATAATCTACCCCATCCACCTGAAGGCTTCCTTGCCCTGAGAGAACGCTCAACAAGCTATAATCATGGGTCTTTTCAAATCGAACCTCCCCATTGACTACCCACTTGTGAACCCCAAAGAAGTCATTGGCCACTAACAAAGTAGACGACAAGTGATCGACTTTTTCCTCAACCGGTCGGCTATTCGCTGGAGCCCCTAAGTTCAGCACATCAATGGACTGTTCAATGTGCAACTCACGTAAATTTCCTTGATCATCTTTGCGATCAAAGTCGTAAACTCGATACGTCGTGTCGCTTGATTGCTGGGTTTCCAAGATTAAAATACCCGAACCGATGGCATGCATGGTTCCACTTGGCACATAGAAGAAATCTCCCGCTTTCACAGGAACCCGCGCTAACAGATCATCCCATTCTTTGGCTTCGATCATTTGGCGCAATTCTTCCTTAGACTGGGCGTGGTGACCATAGATAATTTCTGCCCCTTCATCAGCGGCAATAATATACCAGCATTCAGTTTTCCCAAGTTCTCCTTCATGCTCCATTCCATAGGCATCATCTGGGTGAACCTGAACACTAAGCCAGTCATTAGCATCTAGAATCTTTGTCAACAAAGGAAAGACCGGTTCTGGTCGATTCCCAAACAATTCGCGATGCTCTGTATATAGTTGGTCTAAGCCCATTCCAGCATAAGGTCCATTCTTAACAACAGAAACACCATGTGGATGGGCCGAAATAGCCCAGTATTCACCAACATGATCGCTCGGGATTTCATAGCCAAACTCATCTCGTAATCTAGTTCCACCCCAAATCTTTTCCTGCATGACGGATTGTAAAAATAACGGTTGTGACATACCTGCCTCCATATATCCTTGTATTCAATACCTTATTATACCAAATTCTACTCATTTTTGAAAGCCATGCCAAGCTGTTTAGACCCTTTTTAATTTTTTGCACGTTTTTCGCATTTTTACCAGCTTTCCGCTATAATAGGTATATGAACCTCAAAGAATCTATTATTGAATTGGCTCACTCCATTGGTATTTCAAAAATTGGCTTTACCACGGCAGATGATTTTTCCTATTTAGAAAAATCCCTCCGCCTAGCTGTGGAAGAAGGCCGAAATTCTGGTTTTGAGCACAAAAATATTGAAGAACGAATCCAACCACGCTTAAGTTTAGCTTCTGCTAAAACGATTATCTCCATTGCCGTTGCCTATCCCCACAAGTTAAAACAACAACCTCAGAAGACGGCCTATAAACGCGGAAAATTCACCCCCAATAGCTGGGGGCTTGATTATCACTATGTCTTGCAGGATAAATTAGACCGCCTAGCACGAGGGATTGAAGAATTAACCGCCGACTTCGAATACAAGGGCATGGTGGATACCGGTGCCTTAGTGGATACCGCGGTTGCTCAACGAGCAGGGATTGGCTTTATCGGAAAGAACGGCCTCGTCATCTCAAAAGAATACGGTTCTTATATGTTTTTAGGGGAGCTTATCACCAACCTAGAGATTGAACCCGATCAAGCCGTTGACTATGGTTGCGGAGATTGTAACCGCTGTGTAGAAGCCTGCCCGACTTCTTGTTTAATCGGAGATGGCTCTATGAATGCCCGACGTTGCCTTTCCTTTCAGACCCAAGACAAAGGGATGATGGATCTGGAATTCCGTAAAAAGATTAAAACGGTCATCTACGGTTGTGATATCTGTCAAATCTGTTGCCCCTACAATCGTGGTCTGGACAATCCATTAGCCACTGATATCGATCCTGAACTAGCTCATCCAGAATTAATCCCCTTTATTGAGTTATCCAATGGACAATTCAAGGAAAAATTTGGAATGGTCGCTGGTAGTTGGCGGGGAAAGAATATTCTCCAGCGCAATGCTATCATTGCTTTGGCCAATGCTAATGACCGGTCTGCTATTCCTAAACTGTTAGAAATCATCGAAACCTCGCAAAACCAGATTCATATTGCAACAGCCATTTGGTCACTGGGAGAGCTGATTCGAGAAGTCACACCTGACTTGGTTGATTTGTTAACTTCCCTCAAAAACCCTAGTCCTGCGATTATAGAAGAACGTGAACGGTTCTTCCAAAAATTCCAACACCAAATCTCACATAATTAAAAACTGCCTAACTAAGTTAGGCAGTTTTTAATCATTTCTTTCTTCTCTCATACAGCCTCTATCAGAAAATTCCTAATAGAGAAAAACTGACGATCCCCCATAGGAGTGCAACGACAAATCCGACTACGACATCACGGACAAAATGGAGTCCCGCCAGAACACGAACTCCTGCCAATAGCAGAGCCAAGAAGAGACCTAGGCTCGATAGAAGAGGATTCACACCCCAAGCTACCGTCGAAATGATTGCCGCCGAAAAAACATGCCGACTTGGCATGGAACTCCCCTTGCCTTCTCTCTCTAAGAGAGGTGGAAATGCGCCAAGCTCATAGGGACGGGGCCAATTGATTGCTTTTCGAATGACACTCAATAAAATAAAGCCAGAGGCTGGAACCAACAGATAGGCAAGAACAACCCAAAGCTCGGAAGCTTTCAGATAGGCTGCCCAAAGAACATAAAAGTAAAGGAGTGGCATCAGGAGGGTGACGAGGCGGTTAGCCCACTTTAATAAAGAAAGATAATAGGGATGGGACACAAAAAATGGTCTAACCCGTTCATAGAACAAATATTCTTTTTTCATCAACAATTTCTCTTCGATCGATTCCTTAATAAGCAGCAACTGGACCTAGATCAAAATCCCTTCCAGGTGATCTAGCTCATGCTGGCAGATCTGAGCCGCAAAACCTTCTAAGCTTATGAGCTGAGGCTTCCAATTCATGTCGCGATAGGAGACCTGAATCTTTTCAAAGCGGCTCGTTTTTCGGCTCCCTGCCAAAGAAAGACACCCCTCTTCTGTCTCATAAACTCCTTCTTTCTTGACTAGAACAGGGTTAAAGAGAACCAAGGGCATCAAACCAAATTGGATAATGATCACTCGCTTGCGTACACCAATCATATTGGCCGCCATGCCAACACAGGAATCCTGGTGAGCTCGTAAGGTATCTTGTAAATCTTGCGCCAGATACAAATCCTCTTTTGTCGCTTCTTCAGACACTTGACTCAAAAAGAAGGGATCCTTCATAATGGCTTTTTCCATCTTCTCTCCTCTCTTGCTTAAAAAAGAGAAGGTCATTCATCCATCTTACCGACGAAGAACTCCCTCCCCTAGCATTTCATGCTTTTTGTTGATTCAGCCTTACCTGATTAGTCTTTTTTGCTGACTTGTTTTGCTAAGACAAAGTTACCCAAGGTTGCTGAACCATTTCCAGCTACCGCAGGAGTCACGATGTAGTCACGAACATCTGGAACTGGTAAGTAGCCGTTCAATAATACTGTGAATTTTTCACGAACGCGATCCAACATATGCTGTTGTGCCATCACTCCTCCGCCAAATACAATCACATTTGGTCGGAAGGTTACAGTAGCATTGACAGCAGCTTGAGCAATATAGTAGGCCTGGATATCCCATACAGAGCTATTGAGTTCGATATTTTCCCCACGAATACCAGTACGAGCTTCCAGACTTGGACCAGCCGCAAGACCCTCTAAACAGCCTCTGTGGAATGGGCACACACCATTAAATTCTTTTTCAACATCCATTGGGTGTTTAGCAACATAGTAATGGCCCATTTCAGGATGTCCCACTCCACCAATGAATTCACCACGCTGGATGACACCTGCACCAATACCTGTACCAATTGTATAGTAGACTAGGTTTTCAATCCGTGCACCCGCATTATTACGAGCGACAACTTCACCATATGCCGAGCTATTTACGTCCGTTGTAAAGTAAATCGGTACATTTAATGCACGACGGAAAGCCCCTACCACATCAATATTCGCCCAATGGGGTTTGGGAGTTGTTGTAATAAAACCATATGTTTTTGAATTTTTATCAATGTCAATCGGTCCAAATGAACCAATCGCTAAACCAGCAAGATTATCAAATTTAGAGAAAAACTCAATACATTTATCAAGGGTTTCAATAGGGGTTGTTGTTGGAAACTGTGTCTTTTCAATGACGTTATTATTTTCGTCACCTACAGCACAAACAAACTTTGTTCCACCAGCTTCAAGACTTCCATATAATTTAGTCATATCAATCCTCTTCTTCAATTCTCTTTTTTTCTATTATATCATAAAGGAAAACGGTTCACTTCTATTCCTTATAGAAAAAACTACTCTTATTTATGTTTCAACATTAGGTGAGAAACTTTTTTATTCCAAACCTCATCTCCAAACAAAATTCAAGGACTGGAGGATACCCTAACCAGTCCTTGAGCAATCATATTTTAAATTATGCTTTTACTTCAATAATCGCATCGCCTTTAGCAACTGCACCAGTAGCTACTGGAGTTACTGAAGCATAGTCAGCTGTGTTTGTGACGATGACCATTGTTGTATCATCAAGACCAGCTGCTGCAATTTTAGCAGAATCAAATGTTCCAAGAACATCGCCAGCTTTGACCTTGTCACCTTGCGCAACCTTTTGATCAAACCCTTCACCGTTCATTGAAACTGTATCAATCCCAACGTGGATCAAAACTTCAGCACCATTGGCTGTCTTCAAGCCGAAAGCATGTCCCGTTGCAAAAGCAATGGTTACTTCTGCATCTGCAGGAGCATAAACAACACCTTCAGATGGCTTCACTGCAATCCCTTGCCCCATCGCACCGCTTGAGAAGACAGGGTCATTCACATTTTCTAAAGCAACCGCTTGTCCAACGATTGGAGAGATAATCGTTTCATCTTGAAGAGTTTCTGGAACAGTTCCAGTTGTTTCTTCTTCAACTAATTTTTCCGTTTCGTTATTTTCTTTATCAAGAGCCACTCGCAATGCAACACTTGGGATTGTAGCTTTAGAAAGAACATCTGTCATTTGATCTTGCCATTCATCTTGTTCATCTTCAAAACCAAACATGTAAGTAAGAGCAAATCCAAGAGCAAACGATACAGCTACCATTAAAATGTATTGTAAGAGTTGTCCATTACCAATGTAAAGGAGTGTCCCTGGAATAATTGTGATACCATTTCCTGTACCAGCAAGTCCAAGAAGTGAAGCTAATCCACCACCAATAGCACCACCAATCAATGAAAGGAAGAATGGTTTACGATAACGTAAGTTAACCCCAAAGATCGCAGGCTCGGTAATACCAAGGAAGGCAGATAAAGCAGCTGAGAATGAAAGTGCTTTTAGTTTAGGATTTTTAGTTTTCACACCAACCGCTACGGTAGCAGCACCTTGCGCTGTCATGGCAGCTGTGATAATAGCATTAAATGGATTTGCGTGATCAGCTGCAAGCAGTTGAACTTCAAGCAAGTTAAAGATATGGTGAACACCTGATACGACAATAACTTGGTGTACCCCACCAATAACTAATCCACCAAAACCAAATGGTAAGTTAAGAATTGCCTTTGTAGCAAATAAAATATAGGTTTCAACTACGTGGAAAACCGGTCCAATGACGAAGAGTCCAAGAATAGACATTACAAAGAGGGTTACGAATGGTGTTACCAAAAGATCAAGGACATCTGGAACAACTTTTCGAAGTGATTTCTCAAATTTCGCACCAAGAACCCCGATAATAAAGGCCGGAAGAACGGATCCTTGCAAGCCTACGACTGGAATAAAGCCGAAGAATTTCATAGCAGTCACTTCACCACCAGATGCAACAGCCCAGGCATTTGGAAGTGAACCAGAAACAAGCATCATACCAAGAACGATACCAACTGCTGGATTCCCACCGAAGACACGGAAGGTTGACCACACGACAAGACCTGGCAAGATGATAAAGGCCGTATCTGTCAAAATTTGAGTATAAGTCGTAACATCATCTGGAAGAGTTACACCTAGGGCATTCAAGAGACCACGAACACCCATGAAGAGACCTGTCGCAACGATAACTGGAATAATCGGTACAAAGACATCACCAAAAGTACGGATGGCACGTTGGAACCAATTTCCTTGTTTAGCGGCTTCAGCTTTCATTTCATCTTTTGATGAAGTTGGCAAGCCTAGAGCTACTACCTCATCATAAATCTTGTTTACAGTACCAGTACCAAAGATGATTTGGTATTGACCTGAGTTAAAGAAAGCTCCTTGAACTTTTTCAATATTTTCGACAGCATTTTTGTCGACTTTTGCTTCATCTTTGACCATCACACGAAGACGAGTCGCACAGTGAGCAACACTGCTAACGTTCTCAACTCCACCGATCGCATCGATGACTTTTTTTGCAATTTCTGTATTTGACATTTGCAAAAATCTCCTTATTTTTTATTGTTTTGAAAACGGTTAAACCATCTCTACGCTCTTAATTGTACCACGTATTAAAAATATGTCAACCGTTTTGCAGAAAGTTTTTGGTATTTATTTGCGATTTTTGATTGTTTGAAAGATGAATTTTTCATTTTCACTCACCGAAAAGACCATACACTCTATATCAAAGTCTATACCCTGTTTTAAAATTTTCAAAAACTTTCATACTTTCATTTGTTTTCATAAACCAAATCTAGGATTGACTCCAATATTTTATGACAAACGTTTGACATTTTTTCTCAATTCTTTGGCCAAAGTCTTGCTTTTTTTTATAGAAATCGGTACTATGGAAGTAAGAAAAATTTTGGAGGAGTCAAATGGAATGGACAACCGAACTTCGGTACAAACGGTATGAAGACTGGACCGAAGAAGAAAAGAAACGAATTAAAGAAAAGATGGCCAAATCCCCTTGGCATACTCACTACCATGTTGAACCAACATCTGGTCTCTTGAATGACCCAAATGGTTTCTCTTATTTTGATGGCAAATGGATCCTCTTTTACCAAAACTTTCCGTTTGGAGCCGCTCATGGGTTGAAGTCTTGGGTACAACTCGAAAGTGACGATTTAGTCCATTTTAATGAAACCGGAGTGAAGGTCTTGCCTGACACACCTTTAGATAGCCATGGAGCCTATTCTGGTTCTGCTATGCAGTTTGATGACAAACTATTCTTATTCTATACTGGAAATGTTCGCGATGAAGAATGGGTCCGTCATCCCTACCAAGTCGGCGCTTTGATGGACAAAGAAGGAAAGATTGAAAAAATTAACAAAATCTTGATTGATCAACCCGCTGATTCTACTGATCACTTCCGCGACCCACAGATTTTTAATTTCAAAGGCCAATACTATGCCATCGTCGGTGGTCAAGACCTTGAGAAAAAAGGATTCGTTCGTCTTTACAAAGCAGTGAATAACGATTATACCAACTGGGTTGAGGTAGGCGATCTTGATTTCAACAATGATTGTACAGCTTATATGATGGAATGTCCTAACTTGGTCTTCGTCGGCGAGCAACCTATCCTTCTTTATTGCCCTCAAGGTTTGGACAAAGCGGTCCTCGATTACGACAATATCTACCCAAATATGTATAAGATTGGGGCTTCTTTTGATCCTGAACAGGCTCGTTTAGTTGACGTATCTGAATTGCAAAATTTGGATTACGGCTTCGAAGCTTATGCAACTCAAGGCTTCAATGCCCCTGATGGAAGAGCATTAACTGTTAGCTGGTTAGGTTTACCAGATGTCGCTTATCCATCTGATCGTTACGACCACCAAGGAGCTTTCTCTTTGGTCAAAGAGTTAAGTATTAAGGACGGTAAACTTTATCAATACCCAGTTGAGGCTGTTAAAGAGCTCCGCTCCACTTCATCCGAGTTTACCAACAAAGAAGTTACCAACAATTGTTACGAATTAGAATTAGCCTTTGAAGCAAATAGCAAAAGTGAGATTGTTCTCCTAGCCGATAAAGAAGGCAAAGGACTTTCTATTACTTTCGATATTGCAAATGGTCAAGTCATTGTCGATCGTAGCCAAGCTGGCCAACAATATGCCCAAGAGTTTGGGACTACTCGTACTTGCCCTATTGAAAACCAAGCTACAACTGCTACTATTTTCATCGATCATTCTATTTTTGAAATTTTTATCAACAAAGGAGAAAAAGTATTCTCTGGTCGCGTCTTCCCGCATACTGATCAAACTGGTATTTTGATTAAATCTGGAACGCCTACCGGAACATACTACGAACTAGACTATGGTCGCAAAGCTCACTGATGTCGCCAAATTAGCTGGCGTCAGCCCCACGACAGTTTCACGAGTCATTAACAAAAAGGGCTATTTATCTGAAAAAACTGTCTCAAAAGTTAAAGAGGCCATGAGAGAATTGGGCTACAAGCCCAATTCGATCGCTCGGAGCCTACAAGGAAAATCAGCCAAGTTAATCGGCTTAATCTTCCCAAAAATCAGCCATGTCTTCTATGCAGAATTAATCGATAAACTGGAAGAAGAATTGTTCAAACATGGGTACAAAACCATTATTTGTAATAGCGAGCATGATTCGGAAAAAGAACGTGAATACATCGAAATGCTAGAAGCCAATCAAGTAGATGGGATTATTTCTGGTAGTCATAATCTGGGAATTGAAGATTATAACCGAGTCACAGCTCCTATCATCGCCTTTGACCGGAACCTCTCCCCTGAGATTCCTGTCGTCTCGTCGGATAACTACGCTGGGGGCGTTCTCGCTGCGGAAACCCTTGCCAAGACGGGGGCAAAAAAGATTATCATGCTCACAGGGAATGATAACTCCAATTCCCCTACTGGCCTCCGGCATGCTGGCTTTGCTTCCGTCCTACCAGAAGCACAAATTATCAATGTTTCCAGTGATTATTCACCCATTCGCAAAGAAATGGAAATCAAGTCCATCTTGACCCAGCAAAAACCGGATGCCATCTTTGCGTCTGACGATCTAACGGCTATTTTGGTGATGAAAATCGCTGACGAACTCGGCATTGCCATTCCAGAAGACCTGAAGATCATTGGCTATGACGGGACCTACTTTATCGAAAATTATTTCCCCCGTCTCACCACCATCAAGCAACCCTTACAAGAGATTGCTCGCCTGACGGTCGACCTTCTTCTTCAAAAAATCGAAGGAAAAGATGTAAAAACAACAGGCTATTTTCTCCCTGTTAGTGTTTTACCAGGAAAAAGTGTTTAAAAGAGAGTGGGACAGAAATCGGTAATTCGTTAGAATTCGATTTCGTCGTCCCACCTCCGCACAGTTGAGTAGGGCTGTAAAAGCTGATAAAATCAGCGCAGTAGAGCCCACTCAACCACTGCGTCTTGTTAGACAATCCAAAGTCAATTGAGAAGACCGAACTTTTGTACCAGTCTTTTTCCTTATCATGATCAAGCAAAGCTCTATACTCAAAAAGAAACCACCCTCAAAGGTGGTTTCTTTTCTATCTTATTCTGCTTCCGTTACGAATTGACTTAAGACACCATTCACAAACCGAGCAGATTTCTCATCTGAAAATGTTTTAGCTAATTCAATTGCTTCATTCACTGCAACCAGCTGAGGGGTATCAAAGGAAGTGATTTCGAACACACCCAAACGAAGAATGTTTTTCTCCACTAGAGTCAAGCGTTCGACGGTCCATCCAGTTTTCAAGTGTTGGGCAATCTGTTGATCCAATTCATCCTTTGATTGACGAACACCCGATACCAAATTGAGTAGAAAAGCTGGAATTTCCACTTCCTGGTCAGTTTCCTCTTTGTCATGAGTAAAAGCAAATTGACACGCTTCTACAACATCCCCTTCATACTCTAAACTCATTAGAGCTTGAAAGGCACGCTCCCGTAGATCACGACGTGATTCAAATAAAATATCAGTCATTGAGGAAATCCTCATTAAACAAATCTTTCAAATCAGGTTTCGCTGCTTTTTCAGTCACGATTCCAACCACATGGATATTGACATCATCCAAGGTGACATCTGCCATATTGTAGACAGCTGTTTTTACTGCTTTTTGGATCGCAACCGCTACTTTAGGGACTGCTACACCATACTCTAGATAAAGGTAAATATCAACAGAGATTTGACCATCTTCTTGTGTACGAAGGTAAACCCCACGTCCTAGAGCACGTTTTGAAAGGCTATCCGATACACTCTTGTTTTCAAGAGAATGAACACCATCTACTTTTGCAGTCGCAATCGCAATAATTTTTTCTAGCACACGAGGTGCAATGACGATTTCGCCGTATTGTTCAGTTGCCATAGAAGTTCCTTTCTATCAGACCTATTTTAGAGCTGATTAGGCACGAGAAACGTAAGTTCCTTCAGCTGTATTGATAATCAATTTTTGTCCTGCTTCGATGAAGTCTGGAACGTTTACCACAAGACCTGTTTCCATTGTAGCTGGTTTACCAGAACCTGTCACTGTAGCACCTTTAATAGATGGTTGAGTTTCAGCAACTGTCAATTCAACAGTTGTAGGAACCGTCACCCCAATCACTTCACTTCCGTAGAATTGGATTTTCACTTCTGAGTTTTCAAGGATGTAAAGCAATTCGTTCTCAACATTGACAACAGGAATTTCATATTGGTCGTATGTTTCAGTATTCATGAAGTAAGCTGTATCATCCATTTTATACAAGTATTGAGCTGGTACAGTTTCAATAATAGCTTGCTCAAATTTTTCTTCTGGACGGTAGCTTGTATCAAAAGTTGAACCAGTACGAACATCACGCAATTTCATACGCATGATGGTGTTTCCTTTACCTGGTTTGTGGTGGCTAGCTTCCAAAACGCGAATCAATTTTCCATCAGCTGTTTCAAAGGTCATACCAGCTTTCAACTTACTTGCTTCAATCATGTTTTCATACCTCTTTTTAAAAATATATTACTCTTTATTTTATCACAAATGCTCAGATTTCTCAAATCTGTCTCTGCAAATTTCCTTAGATCACAATCAATTCTTTCGGTGCCAAGGTCAAGACTTCACAACCGGTTTCCGTAATCAGGAGATCATCTTCAATCCGGACACCAGATAGGCCTTCAATGTAGATCCCTGGCTCATCTGTCAAGACCATGCCGGCCTTGATAACTTCTTTGGAAGTTTGACTGAAATAAGGCTCTTCATGGATGTCCAAGCCAATACCATGTCCAATTCCATGAGTAAAGTACTGGCCGTATCCTGCCGCCTCGATAATGTCTCGAGGAATTTTATCAAACTCACGGAAACCGAGTCCAGCCTTGGCTTCAGAAATGAGAGCTTGGTTGGCTTTCAAGACCGTTTCGTAGATTTCTCTTTCCTTGTCGCTGACATGACCTGCATAAATGGTCCGGGTCATATCACTGACGTAATGGTTGTAAAGACAGCCAAAGTCCAAGGTCAAGGCATCCCCAGCAGAGATGATGCGATCACTTGGAGTCGCATGGGGCATAGCAGAGCGCTCTCCCGCAGCGGATATGATATCAAAGGATACACCTGACGCTCCCAATTCCCGCATTCTGAAATCGAGGAAGGTCGCCGCTTCTAATTCTGTTGTTTGGCCAACCTTGATAAACTCCAGCACATCTAGGAAGGCTTGATCTGAAATACTGCAAGCCTTGCGGATGGTTGCTACTTCTGTCTCATCTTTAATCAAACGAAACTCCATTACAAAATCAGACAAGGCTCTTAGAGCGACTCCTGAGAAAGCGGTCGCTAGACGGGTATGGTAGGCAACTGTGATCTCATCCTCAAAGCCAAGTTCTTGGATCGCTGCGTCTTTGACAATTTTTGCTGCTTCTTCCAATTCATTGCGGGTTTCAACAATCTCAACAAAGGGGAAACAAGTCGCATGGGCATGAATGGTATAGCGCGAATCGGTGAAGAGGACCACGCGCTCTTCTGTCACCAAAACAGTCCCATTTGATCCCCAGAAACCTGTCAAATAGTAGACATTTTTCAAGTTGTTAATGAGGACAGCTTTTAGATCCTGTGCCTTCATTTTAGTTCGTAGATTTGTAATTCGTTGGTTCATTGTAATTTCCCTTTCAAATACTGTCCTGTAAAGCTAGCTGGGTTGCTGGCTACTTCTTCTGGTGTTCCTGTCGCAATAATGGTACCACCACCGACACCACCTTCTGGTCCTAAGTCGATGATATGGTCCGCTGTCTTAATGACATCTAAGTTGTGCTCAATAACCAAAACGGTATTGCCATCATCCACAAACCGTTCCAAAACCTTGAGCAAACGAGAGATATCCTCTGTATGAAGTCCTGTTGTCGGCTCATCCAAAATATAAAAAGACTTACCTGTCGAACGCTTATGAAGCTCAGAAGCCAACTTCATCCGCTGGGCTTCTCCTCCTGAAAGTGTCGTTGCCGGCTGTCCCAGGGTCACATAGCCCAAGCCGACATCCTTGATCGTCTGCAACTTGCGATTAATCTTTGGAATATGTTTAAAGAAATCCACTGCATCATTGACAGTCATGTCCAAAATCTGGGAGATGTTCTTTTCTTTATAGTGAACTTCTAGGGTTTCACTGTTGTAGCGTCGCCCATGGCAGACTTCACACGGTACATAGACGTCCGGTAGGAAATGCATCTCAATCTTAATGATGCCATCTCCCGAACAAGCCTCACACCGGCCCCCCTTGACGTTGAAACTAAAGCGGCCTTTTTTGTAGCCTCTAATCTTGGCTTCATTGGTTTGAGCAAAGAGATCGCGAATGTCGTCAAATACACCTGTATAGGTAGCTGGATTGGAGCGTGGAGTGCGGCCAATCGGACTTTGGTCGATATCAATCAGTCGATCAATGTGCTCGACACCTGAAATGGTTTTGTATTTCCCGGGTTTCTCTGAATTGCGGTTCAATTTTTGCGCCAGCGTTTTTTTCAAAATACTGTTGACCAAGGTGGACTTCCCTGAGCCAGAAACGCCAGTAACAGCAATGAATTTACCCAGCGGGAAACGCGCTGTCACCTCTTTTAAGTTATTTTCAGCAGCCCCTGTTAGCTCGATAAAGCGACCGTTACCTACCCGCCGTTCCGTTGGTACGGGGATAGCCCGTTTTCCAGAGAGGTACTGACCGGTGATGGATTTGCTATTGCGGGCTACCTGCTTAGGTGTTCCAGCCGCAACAATCTCGCCTCCAAAGACACCGGCTCCTGGACCGACGTCGATCAGGTAATCAGCCTCTCTCATCGTATCCTCATCGTGTTCGACGACGATCAAGGTATTGCCTAAATCACGCATCTTTTTAAGGCTGGCAATCAAGCGGTCATTGTCCCTTTGATGGAGACCAATCGAAGGCTCATCCAAGATATAGAGGACACCTGAGAGATTGGAGCCAATCTGGGTAGCTAAGCGAATCCGCTGACTCTCTCCCCCAGATAGAGTCCCGGCTGAGCGAGATAGGGTCAGATAGCTCAAACCAACATTGTTCAGGAAGCTCAAGCGATCTTTCACCTCTTTGAGAATCGGACGAGCAATGGTCTCCTCATTCTTGGTTAATTTGAGATCAGCTATCACCTTAAGATGGTCCTCAATAGACAAGTCAGAGATTCGCCCGATATGGAGCCCCTTCTCTCCTCCTACCCGGACAGACAAGGCCTGGTCATTCAAGCGATAACCATGGCATGTAGCACAAGTTAATTCATTCATGTAGGACAACATCTGATTACGGGTGAAGTCACTAGACGTTTCATGGTAGCGGCGATTGATGTTGGTGACGACCCCTTCAAAAGGAATGTCAATATCTCGAACCCCACCAAAATCATTCTCATAATGGAAATGGAATTCCTTGCCCTCAGAACCATAAAAAACCAAGTGGCGGTCTTCTGGAGACAAGTCTTCAAATGGCTTGTCCATATCAATCCCAAACTGGATCATTGCCTGCTCCAACATCTGAGGATAGTAGTTAGAAGAAATTGGATTCCAGGGTGCCAGCGCTCCTTCACGGAGAGTCTTACTAGCATCTGGAACAACCAAATCCAAGTCCACCTCTAGCTTGATCCCTAGTCCATCACAATCTGGACAAGAGCCAAAGGGGGCATTAAATGAAAAGAGACGAGGTTCCAACTCAGGGACGGTAAAGCCACAAACCGGGCAAGCGTAGTGCTCTGAAAAAAGCAGTTCATTATCGTCCATGGTATCGATGACCACGTAGCCATCCGCAATTCGAAGGGCAGCTTCTACCGAATCAAAGAGACGAGAACGAATGCCGTCTTTGATGACAATCCGGTCTACGACAACCTCGATGGTGTGCTGTTGGCTTTTGGATAATTCTGGGACCTCTGTCACATCAAAGATTTCGCCATCCACACGCACCCGGACATAGCCGTCTTTTTGCACCTTTTCGATGATATTCTTATGCTGGCCTTTTTTCTTGCGAACAATGGGCGCTAAGATTTGCAGGCGTTGGCGCTCTGGCAGTTCCAAAACTTGGTCAACAATCTGCTCGACTGAAGAAGCGGTAATCGCTCCATGGCCATTGATACAGTATGGAGTCCCCACACGAGCATATAAAAGACGTAAGTAATCGTTGATTTCAGTTGTCGTTCCAACTGTTGACCGCGGATTTTTGCTGGTTGTTTTTTGGTCAATAGAAATGGCTGGACTTAGGCCATCAATCGAGTCCACATCGGGTTTTTCCATATTTCCTAAAAACTGACGAGCATAGGCTGACAGACTCTCTACATAACGTCTTTGCCCTTCCGCATAGAGAGTGTCAAAGGCTAAGCTCGATTTCCCAGAACCTGATAGACCAGTGACCACCACTAGCTTATCTCGAGGGATTTCAACATCAATATTTTTTAAATTATGAGCACGCGCTCCATGAATGACAATTTTATCGAGCATTTCTTCCACTTTTCATCAATTTATTTATCCTTCATTATATCAAATTTTTCAGCATTCTTTTATCCAAAAGCGTGCTTTTTCTGTTATAATGTTAAGGTGTAAAAAAACAAGGGGAGGCACCATGAAACAGGTCTTTTTATCAACCACAACTGAATTTAAAGAAATAGAGACACTGGAACCCGGTAGCTGGATCAACCTTGTCAACCCTTCCCAAAGTGAATCAATGGAAATCGCATCTGCTTTCGGTATCGACATTGCCGACTTACGGGCACCACTCGATGCGGAAGAAATGTCTCGTATGACCATCGAAGATGAGTATACCTTGATTATCGTAGACGTTCCCATCAAGGAAGAGCGGAACAATCAGACCTACTATGTCACTATCCCTTTGGGAATCATCCTAACAGAAGAGGCCATCATCACTACTTGCTTGGAAGAGTTGCCTCTCCTAGATACCTTTATCAATCGTCGCTTGCGGAATTTTTATACTTTCATGCGGTCGCGCTTCATCTTCCAGATCCTTTATCGCAATGCTGAACTTTATTTGACTGCGCTTCGTACCTTGGATCGTAAGAGCGAACAGATCGAGAGTCAATTGCACAAATCAACGCGTAATGAAGAGTTGATTGAACTGATGGAGTTGGAAAAGACCATTGTCTACTTCAAGGCCTCTCTGAAAACCAATGAGCGCGTGATCAAGAAATTGACCAGTGCCACTAGCAACATTAAGAAATACCTGGAAGATGAGGATCTGTTGGAAGATACCTTGATCGAGACCCAACAGGCCATTGAGATGGCGGATATTTATGGAAACATTCTCCACTCTATGACTGATACCTTCGCATCGATCATCTCCAACAACCAGAATAATATCATGAAGACCTTGGCCATGGTGACCATCGTCATGTCCATCCCAACTATGATTTTCTCGGCCTATGGGATGAACTTCAAGAACAATGACCTACCCCTCAATGGAGAAGCTAATGCTTTTTGGCTCATTATCTTTATCGCCTTTGCCATGACCGGATCGCTCGTTGTCTACCTCATCCATAAAAAATGGTTCTAACACCTACTAATAACACTAAGGAGTATTTATGTCTCAATTTGATTTGACCCAATTAAGTAAAAAAAATCAAGAATTCATTCGCATCGCTAAACACCAATTGATTGAAAACGGCAAAACAGAAGAAGAGGCTACTAGCCTGATTGAAGAAATTCTTCCAACTATCTTTGAAAACCAACCAAAAGGAGTAACGGCGCGAACTCTCTTTGGAGCGCCAACTGTTTGGGCCAATGCTTTTAGTGATAAGGAACGCTACGAAAAAGAGCATCCAAAAGAAAATGATACTCCTCTTCTCATGATTACGGATTCTTTCCTTCTCGTCTTTGGTCTTTTTGCTGCCATTTCAGCCTTCATGAACCTTTTTGCACCTCAGGGAACCACTTATGGACTTCTCACTTTAACTCTTGGTAGCTTGGCTGGTGGGGTTGTGCTCTATTTGATGTATTACTACTTCTACCAATACTACGAAGTTTCTAAACGTGGAATGAAACGGCCTGCTTTAACCAAGTCACTTCCTATCCTAATGTTAGCCATGATCCTTTGGGTTGTGATTCTCATGGTCACTGCTCTTCTTCCACAATTCCTCAACCCTCGTGTACCGAACTGGTTCATGCTCTTACTCGGTGGTGGGGCTCTTCTCCTTCGCTACTATTTGAAGAAAAAATACAATATCAAGAGTGCCAATACAGCACCTCAACGACGCTAAAAAGAAACGGATGAACACTTCATCCGTTTTTGTTTTACTGCATGTCCTTGTTCAACCTTTTTGAAAAATAGAGGACTAAGTCATCATTGTTTTCACAAGAACTGTAAGGGTTCAAGGGCTGATCCCTAAACCAAACCCCAGATCCATCTGGGATATAGCCCCGTTTAACATACAGTCTTTGAGCCGGGCCATAACCCGAGTGTAAACCAACCCCTAAAGTCACAATCTCTGAAAGTAGCCAGACTCTTTTTTCCGCCTCTTCTAAGAGTTGATTCCCAATTCCTCGATTTCTAAATGGCTCAAAAACATTAAAATCAGTTAGTTCAGGATAGACTCCCACGAAAGGACCGTGCTTGGCATCAGGCAATATAGTGATATAACCTGCCACAAATCCATCCGACTCAGCTACTAATACGTCCCTTTCTCCATTCTCCTGATCCTGAAAATAGCTGGTCAAGATATCCTTTCTACCCGGCCACCCTTGGTGGATAAAGGCTTGAGAGATTTGCTCAATATCTGCCTTTATCATCCTCCTGATGATTACACCTTCCTTCATAGTTCCCTCCTTGATACATTTCTTCCCACATTATAACACGATTAGAGCTAGGGAAAGGTCAAAGAGGTCCACCCGAACCTCAACTCGCTATCACATTTCTAAGCTCGTGAAAAAAAGACCCGTAAGGGTCTTTTCTTTAATCTTCGTTTACGAAAGGCATCAAAGCCATTACGCGAGCGCGTTTGATAGCTGTTGTTACTTTACGTTGGTTCTTCGCTGAAGTTCCAGTTACACGACGAGGAAGGATTTTCCCACGTTCTGAAACGAAACGGCTAAGAAGCTCAGTATCTTTGTAATCAACATATTCAATTTTGTTTGCTGCGATGTAATCAACTTTTTTACGGCGTTTGAATCCGCCACGACGTTGTTGAGCCATGTTTATTTCTCCTTTATAGTTTTAATTCGTTAAACCCATTCTTAGAATGGTAGATCGTCATCCGAGATGTCCATTGGATTAGCTCCGAATGGATTGTCATCACGTCCAAAGTTTGGTGTTGCATTCGATGGTTCAGATCCTCCAAAGCTTGGAGCTGCATTTCCTGCAAATCCTCCAGCTGAAGCATAGCCTCCACCAGCTTGTCCTTCACGATTCGCGCGGCTTTCCAACAATTGGAAGCTGTCCGCTACGACTTCAGTGACATAAACACGTTGACCTTGCTGATTCTCATAATTACGAGTCTGGATACGACCTGTAATCCCAACTAAGGCACCCTTTTTAGCCCAATTTGCTAAATTTTCAGCTTGTTGACGCCAAATCACACAGTTGATAAAGTCCGCATCTCGTTCACCATTTTGGTTTTTAAAATTACGGTTAACAGCGAGTGAGAATGTCGCAACAGCCTGATTTTGAGGGGTATAACGAAGTTCAGCATCTCGAGTCATACGACCTACAAGTACAACATTGTTAATCATTAGTCACCTTCTTTATTCGTTAGGGCTTACGCGTCAACTTTTACGATCATGTGACGAAGAATGTCACCGTTGATTTTTGAAAGACGGTCGAACTCGTTAAGAGCTGCATCGTCGTTCGCTTCAACGTTTACGATGTGGTAAAGTCCTTCACGGAAATCTTGGATTTCGTATGCAAGACGACGTTTTTCCCAATCTTTTGATTCAACAACAGTTGCACCGTTGTCAGTCAAGATAGAGTCAAAGCGTGCTACCAAAGCGTTTTTAGCTTCTTCTTCAATGTTTGGACGAATAATATAAAGAATTTCGTATTTAGCCATTGATATGTTCCTCCTTTTGGTCTAATGACCCCAAGCCTTTGCAAGGGGTAAGTGAGGTTTGCTCACAAGAAACTATTATACCAGACTTTAGGATAGATGGCAAGTAAAAATACCTTCCCTTGATACTTTTCGAGAAGATTTATTTTTCTTCTATTATTTTCTCTAGTTTTTATACAGCAAGGAAATCTCCTCCTTTCCTTAAAGAAAACTGATATCAGTTAGCTTTAAGAAAGGGCCGTTATACTACCTTCATCACAAACAAGAAACGAGGAACGGTTATGAATTATTTAGTCATCCCCGCTTATCAACCCGATCAAAAACTTCTCAAACTGGTGAAAAAACTGAGAGAAAAATGTGACTTCTCCATTATCGTTGTGGACGATGGTAGTTCTGAGGAGTGCCAGGCTATTTTTGAAAAATTAGACGGATTAGCTACAGTCCTTCACCACGAAGTGAACCTTGGAAAAGGAGGGGCTCTCAAAACAGCCTACACCTACATTCAAGAGCAAGGGCAATACGGAACAGTCATCACTGCCGATGCCGATGGCCAACATAAGGTTTGGGATATCTTCCGCGTGGCCAACCAGTCGCAAGATAATCCGAATCAATTGATTCTAGGGGCACGCGCCTTTTCAGGAAAGGTTCCCTTGCGTTCTGCATTCGGAAATAAATTGACCCGCTTCTTATTCAAGCAACAAACAGGGGTCGCTGTGACAGATACCCAGACTGGCCTTCGAGCCTTTACAACCAACATGATTCCCTTTATGTTAGAAATTGATGGACTACGGTATGAGTACGAAATGAATGTTCTCCTCGCAGCTAGTAAATCCTTCCCCATCTTGGAAGTTCCGATCGAAACAGTCTATATCAATGACAATGAAGGGTCCCACTTCCGTCCTGTTCGAGACGGTCTCATGATCTACAAGGACATGTTCAAGTTTGCCCTCTCCTCCCTGAGTAGCTTTATCGTTGACTATCTGGTCTACGCCTTCTTCCTTTTCGTGATGATGGCTGTGCCGATTAGCCTTCGGATCCTCCTTGCAAACGGGATTGCTCGTGTGGCCAGCTCCATCTTTAACTACTCGACCAACAAACGTCTAGTCTTTAAGAACAAAGACAGCGTGGCTCGAACCGGAAGTGGTTACTTGGGACTTGCGATTGGACTCTTTATTCTCGATACCCTCTTGATTCGACTCTTCTATACAAGCTTCGGTCTCCATTTGCTCCTCAGCAAAGTGCTCGTCGGACTCTTGCTTTTCGTCGTCTCATGGCTGATTCAAAAAAAAATTATTTTCAAGGAAAGGACTGCACCTACTCATGAAATTCTTTAAAAAATCTTATACCTATGCTGCTTGTTTTGGTATCCTGCTAACAAGCTCCTTCAGCTATTCTATGCTTAAGACCTTCGTCTTATCAGATGCCATCCAAACCGTTAGTGCGACCACATCGGATACCACGGCGGCCAAAAAAGCTGCAGCAACTGCTACCACTACAGATACCAGTTACTCCGATGACAATATCCAGGTAAACTTGACAGAAAAAACAGTTGAAAACACCCAGGTTTACATTGCAGATATTAGGGTTAGCTCCTCAGACTATCTCAAGACGGCTCTAGCCCAAAATACCTATGGAACAAACGTGACGGCTAAGACCTCTGTCACTGCAGCTGAGAATAATGCCTTTCTAGCCGTCAATGGAGACTACTACGGAGCCAATAGCACCGGCTATGTCATCCGAAACGGAGTGGTTTATCGCGATACGGTTCGTGAAGACTCTAGCAATGGCGACTTAGCCATTTACAAGGATGGTTCCTTCAAAATTATCTACGAAGATGAAATCTCTGCCGATCAATTAGTCGAAGATGGCGTCGTCAATCTCCTCGCTTTCGGTCCTTCCTTAGTTGAAGATGGAGAAATAACTGTCGATACCAATTCAGAGGTTGGTCAATCCATGGCCTCTAATCCACGTACCGCCATTGGGATCATCGATGAAAACCACTACATCATTGTCGTCTCGGACGGCCGGACTTCAGAGAGTGAAGGGCTTTCTCTCTACCAATTAGCGGAAGTGATGAAATCGTATGGCGTTAAAACAGCCTACAACCTGGATGGTGGTGGATCTTCTACCCTCTACTTCAATGGCCAAGTTATTAACAAACCAACTACAAATGGTACTATCTCAGAAAGGGCGGTGAGTGACATTGTCTACATCGGTTACTAATCCTATCAAACAACGGTTGAAAAAGACCATCCTATGGTACACTCTGACTTCATCTTTCTTCTTCATCGGGAGTCGCATCTACGAACACTTTAGTTTTGGGGAAACCTCTGCCTTCATGCACTATCTCTTCTTGATCCCTTTGATTGGCGGTACCTTGCTAGTGACTCTGCAACTAGTGGTAAAAGGCCTTTCTCGAATCACTCTTAATCTTTGGAACTCAGCAGTTGCCACGGCAACTGCGGGGGCTCTCTATCGAGGCATTGTCAACCTCTCTGGTCGCTCAACAACTCTCGACCAACCCTACTATTATGTCGCAGGGTTTTTCCTAGCCCTTGCCCTCATCAGCCTCTTCTTAGTCCGCAGTGTCTGGGTGGAAAAAACAAAGTTAAGTACTTAATATTGAAAGCTCTTATCCAATTATTATGGATAAGAGCTTTTAGATTTTTTACAATACTATCTATCAAAAAAGAAACCAGAATAACTTCTGATTTCTTTTGGAATAAACTTATTTATTTACGTTTTCCCATTTCCAGTTGTGTACTTCTGGAATATCATCACCATGTTCACGGATGTAAGCATTGTGGAAGGCAATTGTTTCGTCCATTTGAGCTGCGAATTCAGCTGCTTCTGCTCCAAGAGCTGCATTGGCTGCATCTTGTGCCAAGTGGAAGCGATCCAATTCAGACATCACACGCATATCGAATGGTGTTGTGATATCTCCGTTTTCACGGTAACCATGCACACGCAAGTTGTGATTGTGACGGTTAAAGAAGATGTCACGGATCATGCCTTCGTAACCATGGAAGGCAAAGATTACTGGTTTATCAGTTGTGAAGACTTTATCGAACTCTTCATCTGAAAGTCCACGCGCATCAACGGATGGGTGACGCAATTTCAAGATATCTACCACATTGACAAAGCGGATCTTCAATTCTGGGAAGGCCTTGTGCAAGATTGTGATGGCAGCAAGAGCTTCAAGGTTTGGCTCTGTACCTGCAGCTGCAATGACAAGATCTGGATCTTCATCTGCTGACACAGTTGATGCCCAATCGATCACCTTGTATCCTTCACGAACCAATTCCTCTGCTTCATCAGCTGAGTAGAATTGAGGACGTGGGTGTTTAGAAGAAACGATCAAGTTAATCATATCTTCTGCCTTGAAGGCTTGGTCCATCACCGCAAGCAACGTATTCGTATCTGCTGGCAAGTACTCACGGATGTATTCTGGAGTTTTTTCTGCCAAGTGAGTCAAGATACCTGGATCTTGGTGAGTGTAGCCATTGTGGTCTTGTTGGAAAACAGTTGAAGTCGCAATCAAGTTTAAGGCAGGGTAGTTTTTACGCCATGTCGTGTGAGTCTTAGATTTACGCAACCATTTAAAGTGTTGAGTAATCATAGAGTCTACGACACGAAGGAATGATTCGTAAGAAGCGAAGAAGCCATGACGACCTGTCAAGACATATCCTTCCAGCATACCTTCTGCTTGGTGCTCTGACAATTGAGAGTCAATGACACGTCCAGCAGGGCTCAAAGCTTCATCGTAGTCTGGTTTCGTACGTCCTAACCATTGACGGCTTGTACGAGTGAAGACTTCTTGAAGACGGTTTGATTTAGTTTCATCTGGTCCAAAGATACGGAAGTTATGTGGGTTCGCATCCACAAGATCTGCCGCATACTTACCAAACTCGATCATATCTTGGGCCATGATAGCACCTGGTGTTTCGATCTTGAAGGCATGTTTCTTCCAATCAGCAGTGTCCATTGGTTTAATGACACCTGCGTTTGTGATTGGGTTCATAGCCATGCGACGGTCACCTTTTGGTGCAATTTCAGCAATTTCAGGAAGCAATTTACCAGTTTCGTCGAACAATTCAGCTGGACGATATGATTCCAACCATGAAAGAAGAGCATCCACATGCTCCATATGGTGAGCATCTACTGGGATTGGAACTTGGTGCGCACGGAATCCACCCTCGATTGGTGTACCTTCCCAAGCTTTTGGTCCAGTCCAACCTTTAGGAATACGAGCAATCAAGACAGGGTATACTGGTTGAGTTGCTTCTTCTGCAGAACCTTTACGAGCTTCTGCTTGGACTTTCTTGATTTCTTCAATCGCTTCGTCTAATTTTTCTGCAAACAAAGCATGAGCTGCTTCGTGGTCGTCAGAAATAGCGGTTACGTCTGCAAAGATTGGTTTCCATCCAAGACCTTCAAAGAAAAGGGCCAATTCTTCGTCTGTTTTGCGTTCGAAGATTGTTGGGTTGTGGATTTTCCCACCGTTGAGGTAGAAGATTGGAAGAACAGCACCATCGTTAACTGGGTTCAAGAAGGTATTAGCCAACCAACCAGCCATCAATGGACCAGTTTCTCCTTCACCATCACCGATTACGGTTGCAGCAATCACATCTGGATTATCTAAAACAGCTCCAGCTGCGTGAGAAAGAGCATAACCAAGTTCTCCACCTTCGTGGATAGATCCTGGAGTTTCAGGTGCCGCGTGAGATGCAATCCCTCCTGGGAATGAGAAGATTTTACATAGGTGTTTAAATCCTTCTTCATTTTGTGGGATGTTTGGATTCAATTCTGTGTACGAACCATCTAAGTAAGAGTTGGACACCATTACTTGTCCACCATGACCTGGTCCTTCAATGTAGAACATATCCAAGTCGTATTTGTTGATGGCACGGTTCAAGTGAGCATAGATAAAGTTTTGTCCTGGTACAGTTCCCCAGTGTCCGATTGGGTGAGCCTTCAAGTCGTTTTCAACCACTTCACGTTTCAACAATGGGTTGTCTTTCAAGTACATTTGAGCAGCCGAAATGTAGTTGGCTGCACGCCACCACGCATCCACTTTATCCAAGTAAGCTTTGCTGTTAAAATCAACAGTCATATTGTCTCCTCTCAAATTCTAGCTATGATTCTGATGAATTAGAATCCAGTGCAAGTATTTAGGTTATAAACATTCTGTTTCATTCATATTAAGACAGAACGAACGCGAACCAAATTTAATTCAATTCTTTTCTATTCTATCAATAATTTAGCTTTTTGTATATAGAAAAAATTAAAAAAAATATAGTTTTTTATAAAAAGTTGCAAATCTCTTTTAAAATCAAAGCATTTTTCAATCATTTTACAAACAAGTTTTTGCTTAAACCTCTCAAAAAGCCTTTGAAATCAGCTATCTATAAATTCCCTTGTCACATAAAACCTTTCATGATATACTTTAGATATCAAACTAAAGGAGATCGTTATGATGAAGGAAAAACCTAACAAAGGATTTGTTTCAGGTCTGGTGCTTGCCCTTGTCTTTCTTGCATTCGCAGGATTAGTATTTTCATTATGGATGGGACGCCAGAACCCTTCTACTAGCTTTGCGAAGGCAGAAAAGTCTGGGGATCCTGTAACGATGCAAGTCTATGATATTACACAAGAACCTGTCGGAACTGTGGACAACGGCCACGTCCTCTATATCGTCCAATATGATAACCAAAATGATGGTAAATTTGCAGGGATCGAAGCCAAAAAAGACGATGCGACGATTAAAGAAATCGTTGATAAGGCAAAAAATGGGGAACTGCTGACCAAACCTTATCAACTAAAGGGAACGCAATTGGCCCCTTTGGCAAAGGATAGCAAAAATACGTCTCGTAACGGTCGCCTTGTCGGCTATAGCGACTACATCCATTCCCTTCTCGACCCGACTTCTGTCGTGTCCCTTAATATGACGACCAGCTATTACTTAAGCCTTACAGAGTACAACAAAGACTCCTTATTCCTCTTGATTGGTTCAGCTGCTCTTGCTGGACTTTCTATCATAATGGTCGTAGCCAGCTTCTCCGTTCGGAAACGGACCATTGCTTCCTATCAGGAACTCCACCAAAACTATCCCGAACTCCAAGGAGATCTGTCCCGCCTGTCTGATGGAGCCAGCTACTACAATCAAGACTTAAAAGTTATCTTGTACAAGAATCATTTGATCACCTATTTCAAAGGAACGCAAACGATTGATTTACGAGAGGTTCAACAACTATACTTACATGTCACTCGAGTTCGTCAATCAGGGATTGCTCGCTCGATCTTCCAATTGTGCTACATCCGCAAGGACAAACCAAAGAAACAGCACCGCCTATCCATTAAGAATAGGAAGAACGCTGAAGAACAACTCTACACTCTTTTTGCACAGGTGTCTGAGAGATTCCCAGATGTCAAAGTTGGCATTTAAAGATTTTCCAACTCCCTTTGGAAATACTGTTCTAAGCACTAAAATCCCCTCATCAGAATCAGTTGATGAGGGGATTTTTACTATTTAGGTCACGTTTGAAACGAGAGGATCAAATCACTTTTTTACCATTTTTATAGACATCTGTCACTAGGTTGGTCGCGAAGAAATAGAAGAGATAATCTAGATTTGGTGCATCGTAAATCGTGATGTCAGCCTGTCAAACAAGATCTAAGCTTCCGATTTTTAGGATTACTATAAAAAAGTGTATCTTCGCATGTATTTTTCTTAAACAAAAAAATCAAAAGGGAGAGGAGCAAGAGGGTACTTTTGAATTCCCTCTGTTCTTCTCCCTATTTTTTGATTTCTCAACTCACTTCAAATTTGGTTTTGTGGTGGAAGAGAGCTTCCGTAGCCTTATACACTTGATGAGCTACTTCTGCATTATTCATCGTGTATAGATGAATTCCTGCTACATCTTGAGTAACCAAATCCACGATTTGGTCTACAGTATAGGCAAGTCCTGCTGCTCTGAGAGATTCAGGGTCATTCTCATACTTGTCCAAGATAGCCTTAAACTTACGTGGGAGATGAATGTTCTCACAAGTCTTCAGTAGACGAAGAGCTTGGTTACGGTTAAGAATCGGCATGATTCCCGCATGAATTGGAACATCAATACCTGCCAAGGTACACTTGTCTTGGAAATCATAGAAACGCTCATTGTCAAAGAAAAGTTGCGTTACGAGACTGGAGCAGCCTGCGTCCACTTTCTTCTTGAGATTTTGAATATCCGAGATCTGATTTGGAGAGTCAGGGTGCCCTTCTGGGTAGCAAGCGCCAACAATATCAAAGTGAGGAGCTTGCTCCTTGATGAACTCAATCAAGTCTGTGGCGTAACGAAAATCCTTTTGAGGCTCAACACCCGGAATGATATCTCCACGAAGAGCCAAGATTTTCTGAACCCCAACCTTATCCAAATCTGCAATAGTCTCAGCCACCTTATCCTTAGTTAGGTAGATAGCTGGCAAGTGAGCAATGGTCGGAATCTCCAAGTCATTTTGGATATAGTCTGCCAAACGAACCGTCGTCTCTTTGATATTAAATTTATTATTGCTGGCAGTCACACTGATGAAGTGGGGAGCCAAGCCCTGCATATCTTTTAGGGCTGCAATAATTTTGTCATTGCCTACTGCTGGGTTTGGAGGGAAAACCTCAAAGGAGAGCGACGGTGTTTGCTTAGTCATCAAATGTATTCCTTTCTTGATTGAGCAATTCTTTTTTTGCTATCGAGCAAGCTTAGGAATTTCTACTTGCTTTATAGCGCTTTACGAGCAGCTTTTGCCGCTTCTACAAGACGGATCAAGCTTTCTTTTGTTTCTTTAATTCCACGTGTTTTCAAACCACAGTCAGGGTTGATCCAAACTTTTCTGCTTGGTACTTTGGCAAGGATAGCTTCGATGGTGTGATCGATTTCGCCTTCGTTAGGCACACGAGGTGAGTGGATATCGTAAACCCCAGGTCCAACTTCTGTTTGGAAGTTTTTCGCTTTGAGTTCGTCCAAGATTTCAAGGTTTGAACGGCTTGCCTCAAATGAGATGACGTCTGCATCCATGTTGTCGATCGCTGGGATGATATCTGTAAATTCTGAGTAACACATGTGCGTGTGGATTTGTGTGTCTGGTGCTACGGTTGAGTGTACTAAGCGGAAGGCTGGAATAGCCCAGTCAAGGTAGTCTTCGTACCAGTCACTACGACGGAGTGGCAATTTCTCACGAAGAGCAGCCTCGTCGATTTGGATAATCTTCACGCCTGCAGCTTCAAGGTCAAGAACTTCATCCTTGATCGCAAGAGCGATTTGAAGAGTAGAATCCTTGATAGAGATGTCTTCACGTGGGAATGACCAGTTAAGGATGGTAACAGGTCCAGTCAACATACCTTTTACAGGTTTGTCCGTACGGCTTTGTGCGTAGCTAGACCATTTGACAGTGATTGGGTTGAGACGAGTCACATCCCCCCAGATGATTGGTGGTTTCACCCCACGCATACCGTATGATTGTACCCAACCATTCTTAGAGAAGAGGTAACCGGACAAGTTTTGACCGAAGTACTCAACCATGTCATTCCGCTCGAATTCACCGTGTACAAGCACGTCAAATCCAACTTCTTCTTGCCATTTGATCCATTCGTCGATGGTTTCAGCAAGGAAGGCATCGTATTCTTCTTGTGACAATTCACCCTTACGGAAGGCCAAACGTTTCGCACGAACTTCTTTCGTTTGAGGGAAGGATCCGATGGTTGTTGTTGGAAGGGCTGGAAGTTTGAAGGCATCTTCTTGGATTGCTTCACGTTCAGCAAAAGCTGGCAAACGAGTGTAGTCTGCATCAGTCAATCCAGCGATACGCGCACGAAGTTCCGCATTTGCTCCGACACGTTCAGTCGCAAAGAGTTCTTTGTTTGCTGCAAGAGCTGCTTCACCTTGACCATTGCGGATAGCATCCAAGTCACGAAGTTCTTCCAATTTTTCAACTGCAAAAGCAAAGTGGTTCAAGATAGCTGGTTCAAAGTCTTCATTGGCAGTTGTAAATGGCACATGAAGCAGTGAGCAAGAAGTTGTCAAAACAATGTTTTCAGCTGGTACTTGTTTCAAGATTTCCAAGCTTGCTTCGTAGTTGTTGCGCCAGATGTTCTTACCATTGACAATACCTGCATAAAGAGTCTTATCAGCTGGGAAGCCACCTTTGACGAGTTCAAGAGTTTTCTTCCCTTCCACAAAGTCCAAACCAATCGCATCTACTGGCAAGTTCACAAGGTCATTGTAGACATCACGAACATCACCAAAGTAAGTTTGAAGCAAGACTTCAAGACCTTTTTTGTCAGCCAATAGCTTGTTGTAGATGTTCAAGAAGAAGGCTTTTTCTTCTTCTGTCAAGTCTTTGACAAGAGCAGCTTCGTCGAGTTGGATACGAGTTGCACCAAGTTCAGCCAATTTAGCAAAAACATCTTGGTAAGCAGCCACTAAGCTATCCACGAAGTCTTCTGCTTTTACGCCTTCTTCGAAGTCTGATAATTGAAGGAAAGTGAATGGCCCAACCACAACCGGACGAGTATCGAGACCCAATTCTTTGGCTTCTTGGTACTCATCAAAAATCTTGTGACCAGCCAATTTGACTTCTGTTGTTTTTTCAAATTTTGGAACGATATAGTGGTAGTTAGTGTTGAACCATTTCTTCATTGGAAGAGCACGCACATCCCCTTTTTCTCCCTGGTAACCACGCGCCAAGGCGAAGTAGCGTTCAAGGTCAGACAAGTCCAAGTTTTGAACCGATGCAGGAACCACGTTGAAAAGGAAGGCTGCATCTAGGAAGTTGTCATAATGTGAAAAGTCATTTGATGGGATTTCAGTAATGCCTTTTTCTTTGACAATGTTCCAGTGTTTGGCACGCAATTCTTTTGCAGCATCCAACAAATCTTCAGCTGTAATTTCGTTTCTAAAATATTTCTCAGTTGTAAATTTTAGTTCGCGGAATTCACCCAAACGAGGGAATCCGATGATTGTAGTTGACATGTTTTGTCCTCCAAAAATTCAAGTTGAGTCTATCTTATCAGAAGAAGCCCCTTCTGTATAATTGCTTTTCAATGGTTTATGGTATAGCCAGAAGCTATAACCTTATAGATCAAGGGTTTTCGCCGCTTGCCATTGACCAGAACTAATAGTCCTTATAAAAAATAACTATAAGGCTTCTACCAGACAGACTGCCCCCCTCCCATTGGACAGTCCTCGTCCCCTCTAAAACAAAAAAAGAAGCTATCCGCTTCTTTTTTTGTAGGAACTTATGCTCAAGTTAGTTGCACACAAAAAGCATCCCAAGGTTCCAATACTTTTGTCTGTTTGACCTGCTCTACATTGGTATTGCTAATGAGGACCTCCTGATAGTCTTCCTCCAGTTCAAAGCTCTGAACTTGACTAGACAAATTGACCACAATCAAATAGCGTTGATTCCCATCTACTCGTTGGTAGGCAAAGACCTGGTCGACTGTATCCAGTAGCTCAAAGTCTGCCGAGATCAACCAGTCTTGCTCCTTACGGAGGGCAACCAATTGTTGATAGGTATAAAAAATGGATGAGGGATCAGCCAAAGCCGCTTCTACATTGATTTCCTGATAGTTTGGATTGACAGCTAGCCAAGGGTGACCGGTTGTAAAACCAGCCTGTGGGTGCTTGGACCACTGCATAGGGGTTCGAGCATTGTCCCGGCCAATATGTCGGATCTGGTCCATAATGGTGTCGAGATTCACTCCCTTTTCGAGGCTTTCCTTGGCGTAGTTAATAGATTCAATATCTTCGATTTCGTCCAGGCTCTTAAAAGGATAGTTGGTCATGCCAATCTCTTCCCCCTGGTAGATATAAGGTGTCCCTCTCATCAAATGAAGAAGAATAGCTAGGGCCTTAGCGGACTTCACCCGATAGGCTTGGTCATCTCCCCAGGCAGAAACAATCCGAGGGAGGTCATGGTTGTTCCAAAAGAGAGAGTTCCAGCCTTCGTCCATGCCCAGCTCCGTCTGCCACTTGTTAAAGATTTCTTTCAACTTAGGAACATTAAGCTTCTTCGCATAGTGCCATTTGGGCTGACCCTCTTGGAAGAGAAGCCCAATGTGTTCAAATTGAAAGACCATCGATAATTCTTCATTGTCAGGACCAGAGTATTGCTTAGCAATCTCAGGTGTCGCTCCCCAGGTCTCCCCGACCGTTAACAAATCCTTATCCCCGAAAGTCGCTCGATTCATTTCTTTCAGATAAGGGTGGAGCATGGGACCATTGGCTACGATCTTCTGATCAGGAATTTTCCCAATCATGTCGATGACATCCATCCGAAAACCACCGATCCCCTTGTCGATCCAAAAGTTCATCATGTCATAAATCTTCTGCCGAAGGGTCTCATTTTCCCAATTCAGGTCTGGTTGCTTCTTACTAAAGAAGTGCAAATAATACTGCTGGGAAGCCGGATCAAATTCCCAAGCTGAACCACTAAAGGTAGAGACAAGATCATTGGGTCGGTCCCTCCAAATATAGTAGTCTCGCTCTGGACTGTTTGGATTTTCCTTGGCCTCGATGAACCAAGCATGCTCATCAGATGTATGGTTGACCACCAAATCCATGATCATCTTAATACCGCGCTTTTGCCCCTCCGCAATCAATGTTTCCATATCTTCCATGGTGCCAAAGATGGAAGCAATATCCTCGTAATCAGATATATCGTAGCCATTATCATCCATAGGGCTTTGGTAGACAGGAGACAGCCAAATGGCCGTAATACCTAACTTCTCCAAATAATCCAGCTTACTGATGATCCCCTTGAGGTCACCGATTCCATCTCCATTGCTATCTAAAAAACTCTTGGGATAGATTTGATAAATCACGGCATCATGCCACCATTTTTTCTTCATGCGCTTCTCCTTTTTGGTTTCACTTGTAATCCCTTACATCATAACCAAACTGGAAAAGAATTGCAACTCTCAGCTGACCTATCAGTCTCCCTTAAAATAAAAAAGAAAGTCTCTCTAGAGAACTTCCTTTTCAAGACTTCTGTTTTTCTTTTCTTTTTGCCAAGAGTGATAAGAGAGCATGACCAATCCAAAGAGATGACTTCCCAACAAGGCCGTCACAAAAATCAACTTGCCCCTGTCTGGATAAGAAAGCGGGACATTGCTAAAGCCATAGCGAGCCCATTCGATAAAGATCGGATGCGAAAAATAAAGCGCCATGCTCATCTGCTTTAAGTACTGTAAATCATAGCTTTTCAAAAAGGACGATCGCAGACAAGCATTAACCAAATAGACCGTCACAAAGGGAAGGAGCAAGTAAAAGTTCTTATCGATTCCTTCATGTTGAAAAATGATGATGCCTTCCATACAGAACAAGCCAAAGGCGAGAGATAGCTTTTCCCAACGGTGAACCCTAAAGGTTTGTGCATGAAAATGATCATAGAGATAGTAACCCATAAAGATAAAAATGGGCGTGTAAAAGAGACCATTTCGAGCTGTAAAAAATAAATTGCTGTAGAGCTGGTAACCCTCGAGAAGACTCGTGGTGTCCAGATAAGCTGAATAGGTCTCGATCAAGCCCCAGCAGTAAAGAAGAAAGGTGATCACCCCCGTCCAAACCATACCTAAGCGTTTGACCAATTGATTGACCAAAAACAGGCCCAGCAAAAAGGCAGGGATATACCAGAGTTGGTAACACATTCCCAGATAGAGCAGAGCAATCAGAACGCCTGCTGGAAAGAGATAGACAGGGAGATGGAGACTAGAAAAAAAGACCCAGGCATAGGGAAGATAGACACAACTCCAAAATAAATAGGTTTTTACGATTTTGACCAGGTAGGCCTTCATTTTCCTTGCATCTCTTAGTGATGGCTTGAGGAAAAAGCTGGCACAGACGATAAAAAATGGCACCGCTAGCCGTCCAAGGATACTCTTAAGGCCAAAATGCACTGGCTCATAGGAAGTTAAGCGACCACTATGCACCAAAATCACTGCAATCGCAAAGAGGTATTGAAAAAGACTAATACTGGAAGTGTTATAGAGGGAATTCTTTTTCATGGTCCTACTCCTTCGCCAAATGCAGATTCTATGGTTATTTTAGCATGAAAGAGAGGACCAAGCAAGGAATCCTTGCCTCCTTATCTACCTTTTTTCCTCTATTTTTGATATACTCAAAGCATGCATAAACAAACAATTATTGATTTTAAAGAGCTTGGATTGCGACAGCTTTTCACCAAGCCGCTAAAGGAATTAAAAACAAGAGACCTTGACCAAGTAGAGACTCTTCTGAGAGAGGTGGAAGCCTATCAGGAAGCTGGTTTTTATGCCGTAGGCTATGTCAGCTATGAAGCCGCTCCTGCTTTTGAGAAAAAATTAGCCGTCCACCCAGCACCTCTCATGGGAGAGTATCTCCTCTATTTCACCATCCACGAAAAAGTAGAAACCCTTCCTTTCCCAGAGGACTACGAGGCAGTGGATCTTCCAGCCAATTGGCAGGAAGAGGTAGAGGCGCCTGCTTATCAAAAAGCCATCGAGACCATCCAGCACCACATCCGCCAAGGGGATACCTATCAGGTCAACTACACTGTCCAGCTTTCTCAAGAGCTAAAAGCTGACCCTTTGGCCATCTACAATCGCTTGGTGGTAGAACAGAGGGCCCATTACAATGCCTTCATTCAGCACGATGATGTGTCCATCCTCTCTATTAGTCCTGAGCTCTTTTTTAAACAAGATGACAGGCTACTGACCACGCGCCCTATGAAGGGGACGACTCGTCGTGGGCTTACCAACCAAACAGATCTTCAAGAGGCTGCTTGGCTAGAAGCTGATCCCAAAAATCGAGCAGAAAACATGATGATTGTCGATCTCCTCCGCAATGACATGAACCGGATTTCGGAAATTGGAAGTGAGCAGGTGACCCGTCTCTGCCAGGTTGAGCAATACTCTACTGTTTGGCAGATGACCTCGACCATTGAAAGTCGCTTGCGCCCCGAAGTCGACCTAGTCCAAACCTTCCAGGCCCTCTTTCCTTGTGGTTCTATCACAGGGGCACCGAAGATTTCTACTATGGAAATTATTCAACAGACAGAGGTTGCTCCTCGTGGCGTCTACTGTGGAACGATCGGTATCCTTCTTCCAAAAGGTAAACGAATTTTTAATGTGGCCATCCGAACCCTCCAAATGCAAGGGCATCAAGCCATCTATGGCGTAGGTGGAGGCATCACTTGGGACAGCAAATGGGAAAGTGAATACCGAGAGACCAAGCAAAAATCAGCAGTCCTCTACCGACAAGAGCCTCGTTTTGAGCTCCTGACGACCGGCCGCATCCACCAAGGAAAACTGACCTTCCTGGAGCAACACCTGACCCGTTTGAGAGAGGCCAGCCGCTACTTTGCCTACCCTTATGATGAGCCAAAACTCCTGAAAGAACTTCAAGAAGAGCTTGCTCGTTGTGATTCCAACCTTGACTATCGTTGTCGGATTGCCTTGCAAAAAAACGGGTCCTTCCAGCTGGCTATCACCGAACTGAAGGACTTGCCAGCTAGCTATCTGCAGGCTCAACTGACCGAGCAAAAGCTTGATTTAGCGAAGCCATTTACTTATTTTAAGACTAGCCAGCGAGCCCATCTAGTAGCTAAAGATCACGAGCAGATCTTCTATCTTCCTGATGGCAGCTTGTTAGAAACGACAATTGGCAATCTCATCCTTGAAATCAAGGGTAATCTCTATACCCCACCAGCTCACCTCCCTATCCTCGACGGGATTTACCGCCGCCATCTCTTAGAAACTGGACAAGTAGAAGAAAAACTGTTAACGCTGAAGGATTTAGGAGTCGCTGACCAAGTCTATGCCTGTAATGCCCTGCGTGGCCTCTATCCACTCGATTTCACTAGAGAGGAATCAGAATGAAACTTATTTTTATACATGGCCTAGGCCAGGATGCTCACTCTTGGCAAGGGGTCCAAGATGCACTTTCCCCCTTGCAATCTGAATCTTTCGCTATTTTCTCCCATCCAAGCGAAAGCTACCAAGAGGCCAAAGAAAGATTGACGGAGCACCTCCAGCAAGAAAGCGAGCCCTTTATTCTGGTTGGACTCTCACTGGGAGGCGTTCTCGCTCTCGATCTCTCCAGCCGAGACTTGCCACAACTCAAGGGCTTGGTGCTTTCAGGGACGCAATACAAACTCAACACCAATCTCCTCTATAGGCTCCAAATTCTCCTTTTTCGTCTGATTCCCAAACATGTCTTTGAAAAGCAGGGGGCCAATAAACAGCACATGTTGCAAATCTTTACCGAATTAAAAAGCCTCAATCTAACCGATACCGCTAAAACTTGCCCTCTTCCTAGCTTAGTGATTTGCGGCAGCAAGGATGGGGCCAATCAGGCTTCTTCTAAAAAGTTGGCCAATCTCCTGCCTAAAGGTCACTATCTAGAAATCGCAGACGGGGGCCATCTACTCAATACTCAGAAACCCCATGAACTTGCAGAAGCCATCAAGGAGTTTGTTGGTGAATTTAAAAATGAAGAGGCTAGCTTAAAAAACAGTTCCTCTTAATGTAGATAACGTATTTTTTCATGTTACATAACTTAAAAAATCAAGAAATGTTTATATTTTTAAGTTATGCATGAATATCTAGAGGCTTTCCGCCGTGAGAAAAGTGCCTGAAACACAATTGTTTCAGGCACTCGGGAGTTTTGGAACCTTAGGTCCAAAACTAAGTCATGGAACTTCTTCGAAGTTCGCT